>NZ_SOGK01000097.1:0-1028 GCF_004564305.1 Cryobacterium sp. TMT3-29-2 | reverse complement strand
CGGTACGGAGGACGCTCACCCTGCTGCGGACGGTCCGAGTTGCCACGGTATCCCCCGGCGGCGGGACGGTCCGAGTTGCCACGGTATCCCCCGGCGGCGGGACGGTCCGAATTGCCCCGGTATCCCCCGGCGGCGGGACGGTCCGAATTGCCCCGGTACGGAGGACGCTCACCATCACGCTGCGGACGCTCGGAGTTACCGCGGTAACCGCCAGTGGACGGGCGGTCGGAGTTGCCACGGTACGGAGGGCGCTCTCCATCCTGCTGCGGGCGGTCGGAGTTGCCCCGGTACGGAGGACGCGCGCCGTCACGCTGCGGACGGTCGGACCGACCCTGGTGACCCCCGTTGGAACGACGATCGTCTCGTCCGCCGTCGCGTGATTCGTTATCGTTCGATCCTGAAGGGCTCACTGTGTCTCCTGTGTAATTTGGCCTGTCATCTCGACGGGCTTATCAAGAGTAACTTAACGCCAAATGGCCACCCGTCTGGGCGGCCGATTTCGTTGCTCCCACGTCAAGTCCCGTTGCTTCCTGCCGCGCTTCGGCAAGTGTCACCTTTCCGGTCGAGAGTGACCGCTGTGCCGGGCACAATCGACCGGAACGGCAACACTCGCCGCGAATAGGGCACCGAAGGCCTCCTCGTGGGGCCGCATACTTCGGTTGCTGCATTGCGGCACAGGCAGCTCGTGGCGCAGGGTATGGAGGAGGGCGCATGTTCTATCGTGCGCCGGCTTCGGAAGAGTGCGCCGTGAGGTCCTGACCGTGTGACTACAGGTCCGGGAGAACGGATGTTGCGGGGCCGCCAAACGCGAAGGCCACCCTGGGCGGGGCGGTCTTCTTCTGTCGGTCGTGGTACTGACGTGCGCCTGCGTGTCTGGGGGCCCGCGGGTGTGGCTGATTCAGGACATCCGTCGCCCGTGGCCACCGGCCGGCGCGGACTAGTGCGGGGCGGGTGTGGGTGCCCGGGGCGGCGTGCTGGGTTCTCCTGAGTTGGCCACATCGTCGGTGCTTGCGGCATCACCGGTGGTT
>NZ_SOGK01000034.1:0-1004 GCF_004564305.1 Cryobacterium sp. TMT3-29-2 | reverse complement strand
TCGGCCCCGCAAACGCCACGGCTACCGAACGCCCGCAGAGGTCCTCGCCACGCTAATCTCGAACCCAACTAATCAAACCGGTGTTGCAAACACCACTTGAATCCGCCGGGTTTCGAGACTGCCGAGTAGCGAGCGATTGTCGCGAAAAGCACACCGGGGCGCGAATCTTGTCCGGGCGGGGCGACTGGGACGTCCCGGTCGACAGGAGCGCTGGAGTTCTCCTCTCGATTCCGCACTCGCCTGCACAGCTCATTCACGCCACCACAGACCTTTGGCTCTGTGCCATGAGGCCCCTCCCCCTTGTGGGCAGGGAGGGCGTGTCCTCACCAACCTGCCTTTTCCTGCACGATGGTTGCCGTCGCCATGGGCGACCCCGTCGAGTTGTCCACGATGAGGTGATCTACGGACGCAGCTCGAAGGATGGCTGCGAGTTCTCCTGCGCGTCCTAGGTGCCAATCCAGCTCGGCCGGATTGGAGCCGTGGCGCAACCTGAGCCTCCTGGTCAGAGTCGCAGGGTCGGCTTCCAAGCGACAGATTAAGAGCCCGCGGCTCTGCAACGCGGCCTCGTACCGAGGAACCTCGCCGGCCTCCTCGACAACGCCGGCGAGGATGAAGTGCTCGACGCCGGCACGCCGATAGTTCACAACTAGGTCACGCAGGTTCTCCATTTCCAATTCGTGATTGAAGCGGTCGCCGTCCGGGGCTGGCCAGGCACGTCTGATGTGGTCGAGGTCGATTACCGCATGGCAGTGCTCGCTTTTCGCTTCCAACACGCTGAGGGCTTCTGCGACGGACGATTTTCCTACGCCGACCGTTCCGTTGAGAAAAACACTGTCGATCATTCCTCGAGGTTCTCACATCGCCCAGCCCCTATGAGTCCCCCCTTCCGGCGGCTGAGTCCTACAGCTATAGAGTCTGAACGTGATTATCTGGCTCAACGGACCGTTCGGCGGCGGCAAGACGACTCTCGCTCAAGAACTTTGCGAACGTGATGAGTCCTTCGT
>NZ_SOGK01000021.1:0-1002 GCF_004564305.1 Cryobacterium sp. TMT3-29-2 | reverse complement strand
GCGATGTCAAGCTGACTGGAGTCACTTGGGTTAGTTTGTGGCGGTTTCGTCGGCGAGGTGATTGATCCCGACGAGGCTGGCTGGTGCGGGTGTTGTTGGTCGTTCACGGAATCGTTCCGGGTGTTGCTGGTGGTAGTGCTGCAGGGCGTGGTCACGGATGCCGTGGGCGCGCCGCCAGGAGCCATCGTGGACTTGCTGGGGCGTGAACAACGCAATGCCGGAGTGCCTGTGGGTCGCGTTGTACCAGGGCACATACTCGTCCAGATGGCCGCGAGCGTCCTCCAGAGTCTCGAATGTTCCGGGGTAATTGGGGCGGTATTTCATCGTGCGGAACTCGGACTCAGAGAACGGGTTGTCGTTGGAAACGTAAGGCCGGTTGTGGGTTTTAGTGACGTCGTGCTTCTCGAGGAGCTCGGCCAGAGCGCCCGACCGCATCGCGGGGCCGGAGTCCGCGTGAACGAAGCGTGGGGTGCCGTGCTGGCGGAACGCAGCCTGGAACATCTCCACGGCGAGGTGGTCGCTCTCGCGCTCCTCGACCCGCCAGCCGACGATCTTGCGGGAGTAGATATCGATGATTGAGTAAGCCTTGAACGCTTTGCCTCGCCAGGGAGAGCGCAGATCAGTGATGTCCCAACTCCAAACCTGGCCAGGCCCGGTCGCGATCAGCACCGGCTTCTCGCGCGGTGTTCGGGACCCGCGCCCCGTGGGCACCACGGGGCGGGCGCTCTGGTCTTCGATATCGGCTGCGATACGCCACCACGACCGGCGCGCGGCGAGCATCACACCTCGGTCCCAGGTGGACGCGAACGTGTGATCCACGGAGTGCCCGCCGGCCCAGCCGGCCGTGATCTTCTTGGCGATCACGGCCCGATCGACGGTGGGGATCCGAGACAGGTAAGCACGGTCTTTCTGCGCGACCGGCTCGAGCACCCGCGCCCGGGGATTTCGCCGGTACTGCCAGGTCGAGCGTGCGATGCCGGCGATTCCCAAGGCTTTGCGTTG
>NZ_SOGK01000010.1:0-144989 GCF_004564305.1 Cryobacterium sp. TMT3-29-2 | reverse complement strand
GGGGACGCGCCCGCCGTGCAGCCGGGCCCGCGGGGCTGCCCGGCGGGTGCTATGCGCCGCGCGCCCGCCGGAAAGCAGTGCGCGCACGGGGGCGAAGGTGTCGTTGCCCACCAGCCCCGCCCAGACCAGGTCCCAGAGGGCGGCGGCCAGGCCGGCGTCGTCCTGGCTGCCGACGGCATCCGCGAGCTGTCGGAAGAAAAAGGCTCCGCCGCCGGCCAGGGTGGTCAGGATTTCCTGCTGCAGCGCCGTGGTCTCCAGGGGGGTGGGCAGCGGCAGGGTGAGCGGCGCGGTCTCGCGTAGGTGCAGGCTGATCCAGCCGTCGTTGCCGGCCAGCGTGCCGGCGCCGGCCCAGAGCACCTCGCCGGTGTTGGTGAGCTCGTCGAGCAGGCCCGGCCGGTAGTCGACGACGCGCGACGGCAGCACGAGGGTCTCCCAGGCGGATGCCGGGATGCGTGCCCCCTCCAACTGCTCGATCACGGATGCGACCCCGTCGATGCCGCGCAGGCGCCCGCCCACGTGCTGCCAAGCCGGCAGGAACCGGCCGATCGTGACCTGATCGACCGGCTCGACCTCGTGCCGCAGCGCGGCCAGGGACCGGCGGCGCAGACGGCGCAGCACCTCGGCGTCGCACCACTCACTGCCGGTGCCGTGCGGGCGGAACTCACCCTCGAGGAGCCGGCGGGACCCGGCGAGCCGCCGGAGGGCGACGAGCGCCACGGCCGGGCCGAGCCCGAAACGCGCGGCCACGTCGGCGAGGGTGAACGGGCCGTGGGTGCGGGCGTACCGGCTGACCAGGTCGCCGAGCGGGTCGGGCACCGGTTCGGTGAACACTGCCGGGACCCCCTGCGGCAGGGGGACGCCGAGCGCGTCGCGGAGCCGGGCGGAGTCCTCGATGGCCGCCCACCACTGCTGCCCGGCGAAACCGACCGGGATGATGCGCCGGGCCTCGGACAGAACCCGCAGACCCTCGGCGGCGCCCGGGGACACGGCCGGGTCGAGGCGCTCGGCCACCTCCGCGGTGGTGAGCGGCCCGAGCTGGCGGAGCAGGTCGGCGATGCCCTCGACCCCGCGCGCCTTCCGGTCGGCAGGCAGCCGCTGCAGTTCCAGGTCGGTCTGCTCGATCACGGCCGGGTCGAGCAGCTCCCGCAGCTCCACCCGGCCGAGCAACTCGGCCAGCAGGCTGGAGTCGAGCGAGAGGGCGGTCGCGCGGCGCTCGGCGAGCGGGGAATCTCCCTCGTACATGAACGCGGCCACGTAGCCGAAGAGGAGGGTGCTCGCGAACGGACTCGCGGCATCCGTCTGGGTTTCGACCAGGCGCAGGGCGCGACTGTCGATGCGGCGGGTGAGGGCCATCAGCGCGGGCAGGTCGTAGACGTCCTGCAGGCACTCGCGCACGGTTTCGAGGATGATCGGGAAGGTCGGGAAGGCGCGGGCCACGTCAAGCAGCTGCGCGGCCTTCTGCCGCTGCTGCCACAGCGGTGACCGGCGGCCCGGGTTGTAGCGCGGGAGCAGTAGCGCCCGCGCGGCGCACTCTCGGAACCGGGCGGCGAACAGGGCCGACCCGCCGACCTCGTCGGTGACCACCTGTTCGAGCTCCGCCGGGTCGAACACAAAGAGGGAACTGCCGGGCGGGTCCGACTCGGTGTCGGGGATGCGAACGACGATGCCGTCGTCGCTGGCGACGCAGGCACCGTCGAGCCCGTAGCGTTCGCGCACCCGGGCACCCACGGCGAGGGACCAGGGGGCGTGCACCTGCAGGCCGAACGGGGAGTGCAGAACCACTCGCCAGTCGCCGAGTTCGTCCCGGAACCGCTCGACGATGAGGGTGCGGTCGGTGGGCACCTGGCCAGTCGCGGCCCGCTGCTCGGCGAGGAAGGCCAGGAGGTTGTCCACGGCCCGTTCATCGAGGCCGCCGGCCCGGCAGCGCACCCGGGCCTCTGCGACCGGGAGCGCCGAGACCTCGCGCAGGAAGGCGCCGATCGCCTCGCCCAGTTCGGCGGGCCGGCCGAGGCCGTCGCCCTTCCAGAACGGCAGCCGCCCGGGCTCGCCGAAGGCCGGCAGCACGAGCACCCGGTCGTGGGTGATCTCCTGAATACGCCAGCTCGTCGTGCCGAGGGCGAAGACGTCGCCGACCCGGGATTCGTAGACCATCTCCTCGTCGAGCTCACCCACGCGGCGACCGGTCACCTGGTCGCCGCCGACCATGAAGACGCCGAACAGGCCGCGGTCGGGGATCGTGCCGCCGCTGGTCACCGCGAGCCGTTGGGCACCCGGCCGCCCGGTGAGGATGCCCGTTTCCCGGTCCCAGACGATGCGCGGGCGCAGCTCGGCGAATTGGTCGGAGGGGTACCGGCCGGCGAGCAGGTCGAGGGTGGCCTCGTAGGCCGAACGCGGGAGGGAGTGGAAGGGGGCGCTGCGGCGCACGGTGTCGAACCACGCCTCGGCGTGGATGGGTTCGAGGGCGGTCGCCGCGACGGTCTGCTGGGCGAGGATGTCGAGCGGGTTGGACGGCACCTGGAGGGATTCGATCAGGCCGGCGGCCATGCGCTCGGCCGCGACGGCCGCATGGATGAGATCGGCCCGGTGCTTGGGGAAGATCACGCCGCGGGAGACCTCGCCGACCTGGTGCCCCGCCCGGCCGATCCGTTGCAGCCCGCTGGCGACGGACGGCGGCGACTCCACCTGCACGACCAGGTCGACGGCGCCCATGTCGATGCCGAGCTCCAGGCTGGAGGTGGCCACCACGCAGCGCAGCCGCCCGGCTTTGAGATCGTCTTCGATCACCGCGCGCTGCTCCTTGCTGACGGAGCCGTGGTGGGCGCGGGCGAGCAGCGGCTCGGCCCCGGCGCTCTGTCCGCCGGCCCCCATGACAGCGGCCGGCGGGGCGGATGCGGCAGCACCGGCGGGTACCAGGGCCGGCAGCGGCTCGGGCAGTAGCGCGGGCAGCAGCTCGTCTTCCAGTCGCTGGGCGTAGATCTCGTTGAAGCGCGCGGTCAGTCGTTCGGTCAGCCGGCGGGAGTTCGCGAACACGATAGAGGAGGTGTGCGCGAGCACCGCGTCCACGATCGCCTCCTCCACATGCGGCCAGATGGAACCGGTCTGCGGGGCGGCGGCAGCCGTCGACCCCTCCCGCACGGGAGCCGGACCGACCTGGCTCATGTCGTCGACGGGGACGACCACGCTGAGGTCGAATCGCTTGGTCGACACCGGAGCGACGATCTCCACCGGAGCGGAGCCGCCGAGGAACCGGGCCACCTCGGCGGCCGGCCGCACGGTGGCCGACAGTCCGATCCGCTGCGCCGGCCGGGTGAGCAGGTCGTCGAGCCGCTCCAGGGAGACGGCCAGGTGCGCGCCGCGCTTGCTGGCGGCGACCGCGTGCACCTCGTCGATGATGACCGTGTCCACGTCGCGCAACGATTCCCGCGCAGCCGAGGTGAGCATGAGGAACAGCGATTCAGGTGTGGTGATGAGGATGTCCGGCGGCGTCTTCACCAGGGTGCGGCGCTCGGCGGCCGGGGTGTCCCCCGACCGCACGCCGACGCTCACCCGGGGCGGGGCGAACCCGAGGCGCTCGGCGGCCTGGCCGATGCCGACCAGCGGGGCACGCAGGTTGCGTTCCACGTCGACGCCGAGCGCCTTGAGCGGCGAGATGTAGAGAACGCGGGTTCCCGGAACGGTGACCCGGCCGGGCTGCGGCACGGCGGCATCCGTGGCCTTCGAGGCAGCCGACGCATCCGAGGCCAGGCGGTCGATAGCCCAGAGGAATGCGGCGAGGGTCTTGCCGGACCCGGTGGGAGCCACGACCAGCGCATGGGAGCCACGGGAGATGGCGTCCCACGCCCCGAGCTGAGCCTCGGTGGGTGCGGCAAAGGCCTGCGCGAACCAGGCGCGGGTGGCCGGCGTAAATCGGTGCAGAACCTCGTTCATACGTCCATCCTTGCTGATCCGTCTGACAGCACCCACCGCGCCCGTTCGAACGAATTCGACGGAGATTTTGAGTCAAACACCACTTTTGGAGCCCAAACGTGGCGTTCGGGGCAAAATCTCCGTCGAATTCGTTAGGGGCGCGGGCCGTCCGCGGGCGGAGCAAGAGGCGCGGAGCGCGGGACCGGGACGCGGACCGGGACCCGGTAGCGGCCGCCTAGGTGGAGGGAACCAACTGCACGGTGAGGGAGTCGACCTGGGTGGCGATGACGTCACTGGACGACCAGCGGGTCGCGAGCCGGGCGAGGGTGGCGTCGAGTTCGGTGCGGGTCAATCCGTCCACGAGTTCGAGGCGCACGACCAGTTCCGGTCCGGCGAGGCGCGCGGCCGGGTCGCCGGGCGCCAGCTCCACCCCGAGCACGCTCAGCTCGGTGGCGACGGACTCGGCGAAGGCATCCGCGACCTGCCGGTTGGCATAGCTGGGCGTCCAGGGCAGGGACTGGGCGATGGCCCAGAGGGCGGGCCGCCGAATGACGAACTCGGTGGGCGCGGTCGGGTCGAGCACGACCAGGTCGGTCTCGTCCTGGGCCGCGGCCAGCGCCACCTTGATGCCGTCGGACGGCACCGGCCGAGCCTGGGTGTTCCAGGCAGCCATCGCAACGACGGAGGAGAACACCGGCAACACCGTGCGGCCGTCGGGTCCCGCGACGGTGATGATGGAGAGTTCCTGGGTCTTGTCGACGACGAGTCCGGTCGCGGTGGTGCCCGCGTCACCGAGTTCGGTGACCAAAGGAATGAGCAGTCGGGCGGTGCGGAGGACGTCGACCACCGTTTCCTCCCCCACCTCCCGGGCGTGGAAGCGGCGCAGCGCCGCGAGCAGCGACTCCGGTGCCAGCCCGTCGTCCTCGGCGTGCAGGCTCGGCGCGAAGGTGCGACCGGCCCACGGCTGTCCGGCAGAGTCGGCGAAACCGCCCGGGGCACCCTGGCCGCCGGGGCCGCCGGGGAGGCCAGTGGAGCCGAGGTTACGCGCCCGCGACATCCAGCGCCTCGCCCAGGGTGAAGGCCCCCGCGTAGAGGGCCTTGCCGACGATCGCGCCCTCGAGCCCGAGCGGTACGAGTTCGCGCAGCGCGCGCAGGTCGTCGAGGCTGGAGATGCCCCCGGAGGCGACGACCGGACGGTCGGTGCGCTTCATCACCTGGCGGAGCAGGTCGATGTTGGGTCCCTGCAGCGTGCCGTCCTTGGTCACGTCGGTGACGACGTAGCGGGAGCAGCCGGCCTCCTCGAGGCGGGCGAGCACCTGCCAAAGGTCGCCGCCCTCCTTGGTCCAGCCGCGGGCGGCGAGGGTGGTTCCGCGCACGTCGAGCCCGACGGCGACGGCGGCCCCGTGCCGCTTGATGACCTGGGCCGCCCACTTTGGGTCCTCCAGTGCCGCTGTGCCGAGGTTGATCCGGCTGACGCCCGCCTTCAGGGCCGCGTCCAGCGACGCATCGTCGCGGATGCCGCCGGAGAGCTCGATCTTCACGCCCGTGACCTCCCGGATCACGGTGCGGATGACGTCCGTGTTGTTGCCACGGCCAAAGGCCGCGTCGAGGTCGACGAGGTGGATCCACTCGGCGCCCTGGCGCGCCCAGTCGAGGGCCGCGTCGACGGGGTCGCCGTAGTTCGTCTCCGTGCCGGCCTCGCCCTGGGTCAGGCGGACGGCCTTTCCGTCGGCCACGTCAACGGCGGGCAGCAGAACGAGACGGGGGGAAGTGGTGTTCACAGTCATGGGTGTCCTCGGTTGGGAGTGGTCGCGCAAGACCAGGTCAGTCAGGAAAGAGTCGGGCTAGTTTGTGAGAGTGCCGAGCCAGTTATGGAGCAGACGGATGCCTGCTTCACCGGATTTCTCCGGGTGGAACTGGGTGGCCGTGAGCGGTCCGTTCTCAATGGCCGCCAGGAACGGCTGTCCGTGCTCGGACCAGGTGAGAATCGGCTTCGGGAACGGCGGCATGACGTCGAGGGTCCATTCCTGGGCGGCGTAGGAGTGCACGAAGTAGAACCGCTCCTGCTCGAGGCCGCGGAACAATGTCGATCCCTCCCCCGGCGTGACCGTGTCCCAACCCATGTGGGGCAGCACCGGCGCCGTCAGCTGCGTCACGGTGCCGGGCCATTCGCCCAGCCCCTCGGTGTCCACGCCACGTTCGACCCCGTGCTCGAACATGATCTGCATGCCCACGCAGATGCCCAGCACGGGGCGGCCGCCCGCGATCCGGCGGTCGATGACCTCGTCGCCGTGCACGGCCTTCAACGCCTGCATGACGGCACTGAACGCGCCGACGCCGGGCACGACGAGGCCGTCGGCTTCGAGTGCCTGACGGCGGTCGCTGGTCAGCGTCACCTCGGCCCCGGCGAGTTCGAGTGCCTTGACAGCGGAGTGCACGTTACCGGTGCCGTAGTCGAAGACGACGACGCCGGTCACAGCGCACCCTTGGTGGACGGGATGCCGGACACCAGCGGGTCGAGCGCCTTCGCCTGGCGGAACGCGCGGGCGAACGCCTTGAATTCGGCTTCCGCGATGTGGTGCGGGTCGCGGCCGCCCTGCACGGTGACGTGCACGGTCAGGCCCGCGTTGAAGGCGATGGCTTCGAAGACGTGGCGCACCATGGAGCCGGTGAAGTGACCGCCGATCAGGTGGAACTCGAACCCGGCCGGCTCCCCCTGATGCACGAGGTACGGGCGCCCGGAAATATCGACGACAGCCTGGACGAGGGCCTCGTCGAGCGGCACGACAGCGTCACCGTAGCGGGAGATGCCGGACTTGTCCCCGAGGGCCTGCTTGATCGCCTGGCCGAGCAGGATGCCGACGTCCTCGACAGTGTGGTGCACGTCGATCTCGATGTCGCCGCGGGCGCGCACGGTGAGGTCGGTGAGCGAGTGCTTCGCGAACGCGGTGAGCAGGTGGTCATAGAACGGCACCGACGTCTGGATGTCGGACTCACCGGTGCCGTCGAGGTTGAGCGACAGGTCGATGCTGGACTCGCTCGTCTCACGCTGCAGGTGGGCGAAACGGGACGAGGTGGTCGCTGAAGAGAAGCTCATGCGGCTAGTTTATTGCCCCGGCCGTTCACGGTCGCCCCAGTGCCTCGAGGGCGACGAGGAATGCCGTGGTCTCGGCTTCGGTGCCCGCGCTGACCCGCAGGTGGCCCGGGATACCGACGTCGCGAACGAGGATGCCTTCCGCCATCAGGGCCTCGAAGGTGGTTCGGGGGTCCTCGACCCCGCCGAACAGCACGAAGTTGCTCGCGCTGCGCCGGGGCGTGTAGCCGAGGCGGGCAAGCTCGCTCACCAGACGGTCCCGCTGGGAGCGGATGTCGTCGACCATGGCGAGCATGGCGGGAGTGTGGGCGAGCGCGGCCACCGCGGCTGCCTGGGTGAACGCTGACAGGTGATAGGGCAGGCGCACCAGTCGGAGCGCATCCGTCACGGCCGGGTCGGCCGCCAGGTAGCCGACGCGGGCACCGGCGAACGCGAACGCCTTGCTCATGGTGCGGGACACCAGCAGGCGTTCCCGACCAGGCAGCAGGGTGAGGGCGCTCGGCTCGTCGCCCGGACCGAACTCGGCGTACGCCTCATCGACGACGACGATGCCGTCGGTGGCGTCATAGACGGCCGCAATCGTTTCCAGGGACAGCGGCGTTCCGGTGGGATTGTTCGGCGAGCAGAGGAAGACGAGGTCAGGGGCCACCCGGTCGACCCATTCGACCGCCGTGGCCGGGGAGAGTTCGAACTCGGCGTCGCGACCGCCCGCAATCCAGCGCGTGCCGGTGCCGGAGGCGAGCAGCGAATACATGGAGTAGGTCGGCGCGAAGCCGAGCACGGACCGTCCGGGGCCGCCGAAGGCCTGCAGCACCTGCTGGAGAACCTCGTTCGAGCCGTTGGCCGCCCAGATGTTCTTGCGGGTGAGGCCGTGCCCGAGGTACCGCGAGAGGGCGTCGCGCAGTTCGGTGAACTCCCGATCGGGATACCGGTTCACGGTCGTGACCGCCACGGCCAGGGCCGCCACAATGTCTTCCGCCACCTCCGCCGGGATGCCGTGGGTGTTCTCGTTCACGTTGAGAGCCACCGGAACGTGCAGCTGGGGAGCGCCGTAGGGGGTAAGTCCGCGCAGATTATCGCGGAGAGGCAGATCGTTGAGACTGGTCACTCCCCCCATGCTACCGGGGCGCGTTGCCGGAGCGGGTCTAGAGGTCGTTCGGCAGCGCCAACCGCTGACCGGGCTCCACACTGTCGGACGGCAACTGGTTCAGGCTCACGATCTCGGCAATCACCTCGCGCGGGTCAGACGTGGGCGCGACCTTCTCCGCCAGTTGCCAGAGCGACTGCCCCGACTGGATGGTGACGTAGTCGAAGGCCGTGGCCACCCGACCGACGGTCGTGTTCTCCGCGGCGGCGATGCCGCCGTTGAGGGCGACGATCAGAGCCAGGGCCACGAATGGAGCGGCTGCCAGCGACGTGAAGACGACGCGACCGCGCCGGGTGAGTCGGAGCCGGGTGCGACCGGTCGCGATGGGGGCGCTCAATTCAAGTGCAGTGCTCATTTCCTACCTCCTGTGTGAAGACGTATCCGGCTCTCGGCCGGGAGGGCCGGATACGAACTTATGTTCCGAATGTATATTCGATTATTCGAACAATCAAGTCCTTTTCGGTTGTTTCTGAAAAGTTTCTTCCGACCCACTCGAATACATGTTTGTTTTATGAGCAAGACGCGGATACAGTTTCGATTGTTGGTTGAAACTCAATCAGGCACCCCCGACATTCGCGTGAATCGGCGGCACTCGCTGCCTGCCGCCAGCGCATCCATCGAAACGAGGAGCGACGAACGTGGCGCAGAACACCAGCGGTCCCCGCGACAAGGGCGGCACCAGACGGCGCAAGAGTCTGAGCGAGAAGCAGCTTGCAATCCTTGATGTCATCCAGCGCTCGGTCAGCCAGCGCGGCTATCCGCCGAGCATGCGCGAGATCGGCGACGCCGTCGGCCTGTCGTCCCTGTCGAGCGTCACCCACCAGCTCAATCAGCTGGAACTGAGCGGCTACCTGCGCCGTGACCCGAATCGTCCCCGCGCCCTTGAAGTGCTCATCGAGATTCCGCAGTCGCCCGAGGACACGACCTCCGGCACCGCGGAGAGTTTTCACACCGGCGTGCAGGTGGGCGATGCCGCCATGGTCCCGCTCGTCGGCCGCATCGCCGCCGGCATCCCGATCACCGCCGAACAGCAGATCGATGAGATCTTCCCGCTCCCCCGCCAGCTTGTGGGCAAGGGCGACCTGTTCATGCTCAAGGTGTCCGGCGAATCCATGATCGACGCCGCCATCATGGACGGCGACTGGGTCGTCGTTCGGCAGCAGAAAACCGCTGAGAACGGTGAAATCGTCGCAGCAATGCTCGACAACGAGGCGACCGTCAAGGTGTTCCGCCAGCGCGACGGCCACACCTGGCTGCTCCCCCGCAACACGAATTTCGAGCCGATCGTCGGCGACCACGCCGAGATCCTGGGGAAGGTTGTGGCGGTTCTGCGATCGGTTTAGGGTCGGAGTACTTCAACACCTCAGCTCCCCTTGCCTCCTGGTCTCGGCAGGCTCGACAAGCGTCGTGGAGTCTTTGATTTGTTGGGTCGCCATAGGGTCCTCGGGCCGGGCACGAAAGCCGTTTCGGGGTCGTGCCCGGCCTGAGGGCGGGGTGGAGCAGCGGGTTAGGCGGGGACGGGGGCCTGCAGCCGGGCGCGGACAATGCGGGTGGCAGCGATCATGTTGTGCAGGGACTCGACGGTCTCGGCGTAGCCGCGGGTCTTGAGGCCGCAGTCCGGGTTCACCCAGAGCTGGTCGGCCGGGATGGCCGCCACGGCCCGCTCGAGCAGGTCGGTGAGCTCGGCCACGCTCGGCACACGCGGCGAATGGATGTCCCACACGCCGGGGCCGATGCCGTGGTCGAAGCCGTGGGACTGGATGTCGCCCACGACCTCCATGCGGGAGCGTGCCGCCTCGATACTGGTCACATCGGCGTCCAGGTTGCGGATCGCGTCGATGACCACCCCGAACTCCGAGTAGCAGAGATGAGTGTGGATCTGAGTGGCGTCGGCCGCACCGGCCGTCGCCAGGCGGAAGGATCCCACCGACCAGTCGAGATAGTCCGCCTGGTCCTTCTGCTTCAGCGGCAGAAGCTCCCGCAGCGCGGGCTCGTCCACCTGGACGATCTGGATGCCCGCCGTCTCGAGGTCGGCGATCTCGTCGCGGAGCGCCAGGGCCACCTGCCGGGCCGTGTCGCCGAGCGGCTGGTCGTCGCGCACGAACGACCAGGCGAGGATCGTGACCGGGCCGGTGAGCATCCCCTTGACGGGCTTGGGCGTCAGCCCCTGCGTGTACGCCGACCACTCGACCGTGATCGGTCGCGGCCGGGACACGTCACCCCAGAGAATCGACGGTCGCACGCACCGGCTGCCGTAGGACTGCACCCAGCCGTTCTCGGTGACCGCGAACCCGTCGAGGTTCTCGGCGAAGTACTGCACCATGTCGTTGCGTTCCGGTTCGCCGTGCACGATCACGTCGAGGCCGATGTCCTCCTGCAGCCCGACGACGCGACCGATCTCGGCAAGCATCAGGTCCCGGTAGTCCGTGGCGCTCAGCGACCCCCTGAGCAGCTGCGCCCTGGCCCGACGGATGTCCCCGGTCTGCGGGAAGGATCCGATCGTTGTCGTCGGCAGGAACGGCAGCCCGAGGGCAGCCTCCTGGGTCGCGACCCGGACCTCGTAGTCGCCGCGGGTGAAATCGGCCGGGGTGAGCGCATCGGCGCGCTCCCGCACGGCGCCGTCCTGCACGCCGGGAGCCACCCGACGCGCGTCGCGGGCCGCGGTGGCCGCAACAAGGTCGGCCTCGATGGCGGCCCGCCCCTGGGCGAGCCCGCGGGCGAGCGTGGCCACCTGCGCGACCTTCTGGTCGGCGAAGGCCAGCCAACTCTTCAGGTCGCTGTTCAGCGCGGACTCGTCGTCGACGTCATGGGGCACGTGCAGCAGCGACGTCGAGGTGGAGACCGTGATCCGCGGCGACAGCCCGGCCAGGCCCACCGCCGTGTCGAAGGCTGCTGCCAGGTCGCCGCGCCAGATGTTGTGGCCGTCGATGACGCCGGCCACCAGGGTGGTCGTGTCCAGTCCGGGGGTCTCCGCGGGAACGGTTCCACGTACGAGGTCAAGGCCGATGGCTTCCACCGGGGTGGCCGCGAGAACGGGCAGGGCGTCGTCGAGGCTGCCGTAGGGTGCGGCGACGAAGAGAGCGGGGCGCTGGGCGAGGGCGCCGAGGGTGTTGTAGGCGCAGCGAAGGCCGGCGAGGGCATCCGCTCGCGGGGTGTCGATGCTTTCGCTGACCAGGGCCGGCTCGTCGAGCTGCACCCATTCGGCTCCGGCGGCGCGCAGCCGCTGCAGGAGGGCGGCGTAGACCGGCAACAGGTCGTCCAGGCGGTCGATTGGGCTGAACCCGGCCGGTGCCTGGTCGCTGGGCTTGCTCAGCAGCAGGAAGGTGACCGGGCCGACGATGACGGGCCGGGTCAGGAACCCGGCCGCCTTCGACTCTTCGAACTCGCGCACGAGGCGGGTGCCGGCGAGGGAGAACACGGTCTCGGGGCCGATTTCCGGGACCAGATAGTGGTAGTTGGAGTCGAACCATTTGGTCATCTCGAGCGGCAGGTTCTCACCTTCGCCGCGGGCGAGGGTGAAGTAGCCGGCCAGGTCGAGGTGACCGTCCGCACCGCGGAGGTCCGCGAACCGGGAGGGGACGGCACCCACCGTGCACAGGGCATCCAGCATCTGGTCGTAGTAGGAGAACGATTCGGGGATGGACGAATCGTCCCGGCCGAGCCCCAGCTGCACGAGGCGCTCCCTCGTGGTCTGGCGCAGGGCGGCCGCGGTCGCCTCGAGCTCGTCGGCGCTGACCGATCCGGTCCAGAACGCTTCGACGGCCTTCTTCAATTGCCGGCGTGGCCCGATGCGCGGGTAACCCAAGATGGTCCCGGCGGGGAAAGCGGGAGGTGCGGATGAGATGGTCATGAGTACTCCTTGACAGGGTGAGAGGCAGGAAATTCGGAGGCAGATGGAGCTGGAGTGGGAGTGAGCAGACCGCAGCGCTCGAGCACGGCGAGCACGGTCTCGTGCTGGTTGAAGGCGTAGAGGTGCAGGCCGGGGGCGCCGCCGGCGATGAGTTTCCGGGCCAGTTCTGTGGCGTGACGGATGCCGATCTCACGCTGGCCTTCCTTCGTCGGCTCCACCTCGAGCGCGATAGCCAGTTCGGAGGGAAGCTCCTCGCCGGACAACTCGAGGATGCGGCGCAGCCGGGCGGGACTGGTGACCGGCATGATTCCGGGCAGGATCGGGAACTCGACCCCCGCGGCACGGGCCCGCTGGATGAAACTGAGGTAGTGGTCGGCGTGGAAGAACAGTTGGGTGATCGCCAGGTTGGCTCCGGCGGCCTGCTTGGCCAGCAGCGTGTCGATGTCCTGGGTGGTCGACCGGGAGCGCGGGTGGCCGTTCGGGAACGCGGCCACGGCGATGCGCACCTTCTCCCGCTCCCGCTTGATCGTGCGGGCGGCAGGGAGCCCCGGGATCGCGGCCTCGCGGTACGGCACCCGTTCGGCCTGCACCCGGTGAATCAGCTGCACCAGCTCCGCCGCGCTGCCCAGGTCGCCCAGGAAGGCGTCACCCTCCCGGGTGCCTTCCGGCGGGTCCCCGCGCAGGGCCAGGAAGTTCCGCACTCCGGCGTCCAGGAATTCCCGGATCAGCCGGCTGGCTTCCGCGTTGGACGAGCCGACGCAGGTGAGGTGCGCCAGCGGGTCCACGGTGGTGGTGCGCAGGAGGTGGGTGAGCACGTTCAGGGAGGAACGCCGGGAGGAGCCGTTCGCGCCGTAGGTGACCGAGATGAACTCGGGGCCCGCCGCGGCGAGCCGCTTGATGGTGGCGTGCAGCGCGGAGGTGGCGGCATCCGATTTGGGCGGATACAGCTCGAACGAGAACGGGATGTTCCCGCACGCAGGGTCCGAGGTGTCAGGCATTGCTCCTCATTCGACAGTTGCCAGTGGCAGGCACTGGAGGCCGGGCGGCCGCGGACCGCCAGACGAGCCAGGCGGGTGTTCGCGGGCGGGTGCCGGGCTCGGCTGTCGCTCCATGCCGCCGGTCAGAATGCCGACGGCAACGATTGAAAAGACTCTAACAAGCACGCCCGAGGCGGGGCAGGTCCGTGACGGAATGTGTCACGAACCCACACCGGAGCGGCATGGGAGAGCCGGAGGAGTGCGGGAGGAGTGCGGGAGGAGTGCGGGAGGAGTGCGCAAAACGGCATGCTGAAGCCCGCCGTGTTACGGAGCAGCGCCGCCGAAGCCGGTGGCGGTCAGCCGGCGACAGCCGGCCGGACGGAGAACGGCTCGAACTGGGCCTGGATCTCCTTCGTCACGAGCGCCGTGACCTGGGTGCCGGTCTCGGCGTACAAGGTGTCGAGCACAGTGCCCTGCTCGTGCAGCACCGCGATCAGGTCGCCCCGCTCATAGGGGATCAGCAACTCAAGCTTGATCGACGGCCGCGGCAGCAAATCGGAGATGGTCGCGAGCAGGTCCTCGATGCCCTCACCGGTGCGCGCCGAGACGAAGATGCCCTTCGGCCAGAGTCCACGCAGCAGGAGCCGGTCGTCGTCACCGACCAGGTCGCTCTTGTTGAAGACGACGATCTCGGGAATCTCCCGGGCGCCGACCTCGGCGATGACCTCACGCACGGTGGAGAGCTGGCTCGCCGGGTCCGGGTGCGAGCCGTCGACGACGTGCACGATGACGTCAGCGTCGGCGACCTCCTCGAGCGTCGACCGGAACGCCTCCACCAGCTGGTGGGGCAGGTTGCGCACAAACCCGACCGTGTCGGTCAGCGTGTAGAGGAGGCCGTCGGCCGTCGTCGACTTGCGCACCGTGGCGTCCAGGGTGGCGAACAGGGAGTTCTCCACCAGAACGCCGGCCCGGGTGATGCGGTTGAGCAGGCTCGACTTGCCGGCATTGGTGTAACCGACGATGGCGACGGATGGCACGGCGTTGCGCTTGCGGTTGGCCCGCTTGGCTTCGCGGGCGGGTTTCATCTCGAGGATCTGCTTGCGGAGCCGGGACATCCGGGTGTGGATGCGCCGCCGGTCCAGCTCGATTTTGGTCTCACCGGGGCCGCGCGAGCCCATGCCGGCGCCCGCGCCACCCACCTGGCCACCGGCCTGGCGGGACATCGAGTCGCCCCAGCCGCGCAGGCGGGGAAGCAGGTATTCGAGCTGGGCGAGTTCGACCTGCGCCTTACCCTCACGGCTCTTGGCGTGCTGGCTGAAGATGTCAAGGATCACGGCAGTTCGGTCGATGACCTTCACCTTGACGACATCCTCGAGGGCGCGCCGCTGGCTGGGAGCGAGCTCGGTGTCGGCGATGACGGTGTCGGCTCCCATCGCCTTGACGATGCCGGCCACCTCTTCGGCCTTGCCCTTGCCGAGGTAGGTGCTGGCGTCGGGTTTGGCCCGGCGCTGCATGAGACCGTCGAGCACGGTGGCTCCGGCGGTTTCCGCCAGCGCGGCGAGTTCGCGCATGGAATTCTCGGCATCCGCGACGGTCCCGTGCGTGTACAGGCCGATCAAGACAACGTTCTCCAGCCGCAGCTGGCGGTACTCGACCTCGGTGACGTCCTCGAGCTCGGTGGAGAGGCTGGGCACGCGGCGCAACGCGTTGCGGTCCTCGCGGTCCTGCTGGAGGCCGTCATGACCCTCGTCGTCGTGTGACGCGCCGGATTCGGCCTGCAGGGCCTGCGCTGAGCCGCTGCGGAACAGCGAGTAGCCGGAAGCCTTGCTGTCGGCGCTGGCGAGCACGCGGGCGACCACGTCGTCGGTGTCGTCGGGCAGATTTGGTTCAGTCATCCTTTTAACAATAGTTCCTCGATGCACGGTAAGTTCCCTCTATGCCTTCCGACCACTACTTCACCCCGGCACCCGACAGCACCCTGAAACTCCGTCAGGTGACCGTGCACTTGCATGGTGCGGAACACGAGCTGACCACGGCCAATGCGGTCTTCAGCCCGGAGCACATCGACACCGGCACCCAGGTGCTCCTGAACAACGCGCCGACCCCGCCGCCCGGCGGCGATTTCCTCGACCTGGGCTGCGGCTGGGGTCCGATCAGCCTGCACCTGGCCCTCGCGTCACCCCGTGCCACGATCTGGGCCGTCGACGTGAATGAGCGGGCGCTCGATCTGGTGCGGCGAAACGCCGAGAAGCTTGGCCTCACCAACGTCACGGCGGTGCTGCCCGACCAGGTGCCCGAGCACGTGACCTTCCGTACCATCTGGTCGAATCCCCCGATCCGCGTCGGCAAGACCGAACTGCACTCCCTGCTGCGCACCTGGCTGCCGCGCCTGGAACCGGGTTCGGATGCCTGGCTCGTCGTGCAGCGCAACCTCGGCTCCGATTCCCTGCAGCGCTGGCTCGACGGCGACCTGCCCGACGAATTCAGCACCGCGCGGCACGCCATCAGCAAGGGCTTCCGGGTTCTGCGGGTCCAGCGCCAGGACTAGTCGCGCCCTGGTCCGGCGTCGAACCAATTCGACGGAAATTTTGGGTCAAACACCCGTTCCTGAGCCGTGGCGCGCTGTTCAGAGCAGAATCTCCGTCGAATTCGTTCGGGACTGAACCGCGTCGCGGTCCGCGGGCGACCCCGGGCACGGCTCAGCCGAGGCGGAAGACCCCGTCGAAGACGAGGTCCGCCGGGCCCGAGAGTGAGACGTGCTCGCCGTCCTCGGTCGGGAACATGCGCACGCCGAGCGTGCCGCCGGTGACCTCGACCTGCCACTGGTTGGGTGCACCCGCGCCGGCCCAGTGCCGGGTGGCGAGGGCCGCGGCGGCCGCACCGGTGCCGCAGGAGAGGGTTTCGCCGCTACCGCGCTCGTGCACGCGCATCCGGATATGGCCGACGCCGTTCACGACCAGCGGATCGCCCGGCAACACGAACTCGACGTTCGCGCCGGCCGCCGGGTCCGGGTCGATCTGGGGCACGAAGGTGAGATCGACGCCGGCGAGCTCGTCGTCGTCGGCGAGGGCCACGACCACGTGCGGGTTGCCCACGTTGATGCCGAGGCCGGGCCGGGCCACTGCCAGGTTCTTCGCCCGAACCAGCGGTTCCCCGCCGTCCAGGCGCCACCGGCCGAGGTCGACCTGATAGCCGTTCGCGCCGCGCTGCACGTCCCGCACTCCCCCGCGGGTGCCGATGCAGAGCGTGTCGCCTCGGTCGAGCGTGGCCAGACCCTGCTCCACCAGGAACCGCGTGTACACGCGGATGCCGTTGCCGCACATCTCGGACACCGTGCCGTCGGCGTTCCAGTAGTCCATGAACCATTCGGCAGCGTCGTCCTCGGCGAGAGCGGCCGCGCCGGCGGCCAGGCTGGTCGAGCGCACGGCCCGGATGATGCCGTCGCCGCCGATGCCGAAGCGGCGGTCGCAGATCGCGCGGATCTGGCTCGGGGTGGGCTCGATCTGCCCGTCAGGGTCGGAGAAGAGCACGAAGTCGTTCCCGGTGCCGTGGCCCTTGGTGAAGTTCAGATCAATACCCATGCCGTCCAGTTTAGGAGGCCGGGTCGGTCGCCCAGTGCTCGGCCGGCTGCCCCGGGTGGCCCAGGCGGGCGATCGCCTCGTCCACCCGGCCGGGCGAGTCGGAGTCGATCCAGTGGGTGTGCGGGGAGCGCTTGAACCAGCTCACCTGCCGTCTCGCGTACCGGCGGGTGATCTGCTGCGTCTCCTGGATGGCCTCCGCCTGGCTGAGGCTGCCGGTCAGTTGCCCGAGGGCCTGGGCGTAGCCGATGGCCCGGCTGGCGGTGACACCGGTCTCGATTCCACTCGGGATCAGCCCGCGCACCTCCTCGACGAGCCCCCGGGCCCACATGCCAACCACCCGGGCGTCGAGGCGCGGGGTGAGCTGGGCGCGCTGGGCGCGGAGGCCCAGGGTGATTGCGGGCATCCAGTAGACGGGTTCGTCGGGCAGCGCGGCGGTGTGCGGCCCCCCGGTCAGCTCCACGACCTCCAGGGCGCGCACGAGGCGTCGGCCGTTGCTGGCGCCGATGCGGGACGCGGCGACCGAGTCCACGGCCTTCAGCCGGGTGTACAGCGCGCCGGGGCCCTGCTCGGTCAGCTCAGCCTCGAGGCGGGCGCGCAGCGCGGTATCCGTGCCGGGGAACCGGAAGTCATAGACCACGGCGGACACGTAGAGGCCCGAACCGCCGACCAGGATGGGCACGTTTCCGCGCGACACGATGCCGCTGATCGCGGCGCGGGCCTCCGTCTGGTAGCGCGCGACGGTGGCCTCGTCGGTGACCTGGAGCACGTCGAGCAGGTGGTGCGGGATGCCGCGGCGCTCCGGAACGGTGAGCTTGGCCGTGCCGATGTCCATGCCGCGGTAGAGCTGCATGGCGTCGGCGTTGACGATCTCAGCCGCCCGGCCGGAGGTGGTCAGGCGTTCGGCGACGTCGAGGGACAAATCGGACTTGCCGGTGCCGGTGGGGCCGACGATGACGATCAGAGTGGGGTGGGCGTCCGCCGCCTCAGAACCGGTCGCCGAGTTCACACCGGGCACCTGCCTAGCGCTCCCCGTCGGTGACGTCGTAGATCGGCGTGGTGCTGGAACCGCTCGCCGCGGGCGGACCCACGCGCGGGACGGGTAGACGCGGGTCTTGTTGGCGCGGGTCTCGTTGGCGCGGGTCTCGTTGGCGCGGGTCTCGTTGGCGCAGTGTGGGCAGGCCGAGGGACACCGAGCCGGGAGCCCCAGCCGCCCCGCCGTGGCTGGGCACACCGCAGGACTCCGCTTCGAGGCGATCCCAGGCGTCGCCGGCGATGGTGCGACGGATGCGCAGCGGCGCCCCGTCGCCCGAGTCGGCGATCAGGTGGAACGGGGCCGCCTGGGTGACCGTGACGGTGACCAGGTCGCCCGGCCGGGGTAACTCGGACCCCTCCGGCACGTCGAAATGCACGAGGCGGCTGTCGAGGGCACGGCCACTCAGCCGATGAGTGTCGGCGTCCTTGCGGCCCTCGCCGTTGGCGACGAGCAGTTCGACCTCGCGGCCGACCACGGCTTGGTTCTCTTCCCAGGAGATGCGTTCCTGCACGGCCGCGAGGCGCTCATAGCGGTCCTGCACGACATCCTTGGGCACTTGGTCAGGCATCGTCGCGGCCGGCGTTCCGGGGCGGACGGAGTACTGGAACGTGAAGGCGGTCGCGAACCGGGCCAGCTCCACGACCCGCAGGGTCTCCTGGAAGTCCTCCTCGGTCTCGCCGGGGAAGCCGACGATGATGTCGGTGCTGATCGCCGCGTGCGGCATCTGGGCGCGCACCCGGTCGAGGATGCCGAGGAACCGCGCCGAACGGTAGGAGCGGCGCATGGACTTGAGGATGCGGTCTGACCCGGACTGCAGGGGCATGTGCAGCTGGGGCATGACCGACGGCGTCTCGGCCATGGCGTCGATCACGTCGTCGGTGAAGGCCGCCGGGTGCGGGCTGGTGAAACGGATGCGTTCCAAGCCCTCGATCGTGCCGGCCGCGCGCAGCAGCTTGCCGAACGCGAGGCGGTCGCCGAACTCGACCCCGTAGGAGTTGACGTTCTGGCCGAGCAGGGTGACCTCGATGGCCCCGTCGTCGACGAGAGCCTGGATTTCGGCGAGGATCTCGCCGGGGCGGCGGTCCTTTTCCTTGCCGCGGAGGGCGGGCACGATGCAAAACGTGCAGGTGTTGTTGCAGCCGACGGAGATGGAGACCCAGCCGCTGTAGCTCGAGTCCCGCTTGGTGGGGAGGGTCGAGGGGAAGGTCTCGAGGGAGTCGAGGATTTCCAGCTGGGCTTCACCGTTGTGCCGGGCGCGTTCGAGCATGCTCGGCAGGGAGCCCATGTTGTGCGTGCCGAAGACGACGTCGACCCACGGCGCCTTCTCGAGGATGACGTCCTTGTCCTTCTGGGCCAGGCAGCCGCCGACGGCGATCTGCATGCCGTCGTGGCGGCGCTTGACCGAGGCCAGTTGCCCGAGATTGCCGTAGAGCTTGTTGTCCGCGTTCTCGCGCACGGCACAGGTGTTCAGCACGACGATGTCGGCTTCCTCGCCGTCGGCCGGCACGTAGCCGGCCGCTTCGAGCGACCCGCTGAGCCGTTCGGAGTCGTGCACGTTCATCTGGCAGCCGAAGGTGCGCACCTCATAGGTGCGAGAGCGGCCCTGCGCGTCGTGCGCGGCCTCGCTCGGAGCGATCAGAGTCGGTGCGCTCAGGGCGGCGGTAAGGAGCTCCGAGGCGCGCAGGGCCGACTGCTGCGGGTTCAGCGTCTCGGCGCCGGACAATGGGGACATAGCGGTGCTGCGGGTCATAGTGGATACCAGCTTACGCGTGGCACCTCCGAAACCGGGCCGGGTTGCCCCGGCCCGCTTCCTACTGGAACCGCACCCGGGATGGAGAGCCGCCGCGGGAGGCCAGGGCGGCCTTCACCGCCACGCGAACGATGGACGAGGAATACCCCTTGCGCATCAGGAACGCATTGAGCCGGCGGTCGATGGTCTGGTCGTCGAGCCGCCCGAGCTGCCCCACCCGCTTGACGGCGATTTCGATGGCCCGTTCCGTCTCGTCCTCGGGCATCTCGTCGAGCTTCGACAGGATGAGATCCTGATCGAGTCCGCGGCGGCGCATCTCGGCCTGCACGCTGGAGCGCCCCAGCCCCTTACGCTCGTGGTGGCTGTGCACGATCTGATCGGCGAGACGGCCCTCGTCGATGTACGACAGCTCGGTGAAGCGCTCGATGATCTCTTCGATCTCGTGCTCGGCGACCTCCGTGCCGGCCAGCACCGTGCGTGCCTCGGACGCCGATAGGCTGCGGCCGCGCAGACGCTGCCGCAGCACCCCTTCGGCATGCTCGCGATCATCAGCGGCACGGGCAACCAGGCTCTCGGGGGTCTCGTCCGGGGCCTCGTCCTCGGTCTCGCCGTCGGTCTCGTCATCGCCCTCGGCGAACCTCTCGACGCCGAACTCCTCATCGCCGGCCCCGGTCGGTGCCGCCGGAGCGCCGCCGCCGAGGTACGTGACCGGAGCCAGTCGCTCGGCGGCGATGAGATTCGCCTCGGCCTCGGCAGCGGCGGGCTCGACTGCCCGTGCCGCGGCGGTGCCGCGTGCCGCGCTCTTGCGGCGTGCCGCACTCAGCGACGCGACCTTGTCGGTCGGCTCGGGGTGGACCATGCGTTACGCCCCCTTGCGTGCGGCGAGCTTGGCCTGGAGGGACTCGGCCTTCGCCGCGGCCGTTTCCTTGGCTGCCGCCGCGGTCACCAGGGCCGCCGCGGCGTCGATTGCCGCCTGAGCCTTCTTGGCCGCCGCACCCTCGGGGCTGATCCCGAGCTTGAAGAGGATCTTCTTTTCGATCTCGTTGGCCATCTCCGCTTCGCGCAGCAGGAAATTGCGCGAGTTCTCCTTGCCCTGGCCCAGCTGGTCGCCGTCGTAGGTGTACCAGGCGCCGGACTTTTTGACGATGCCGTGTTCGACACCGAAGTCGATCAGGCTGCCCTCGCGGGAGATGCCGATCCCGTAGATGATGTCGAATTCCGCCTGCTTGAAAGGCGGCGCCATCTTGTTCTTGACGACCTTCACCCTGGTGCGGTTTCCGACGGCCTCGGTGCCGTCTTTCAGGGTCTCGATGCGACGGATGTCGAGGCGCACCGACGCGTAAAACTTGAGCGCCTTGCCGCCGGCGGTGGTCTCGGGACTGCCGAAGAAGACGCCGATCTTCTCGCGCAGCTGGTTGATGAAGATCATGGTGGTGTTGGTCTGGCTGAGCCCGCCGGTGAGCTTGCGCAGGGCCTGGGACATCAGCCGGGCCTGGAGGCCGACGTGGGAGTCGCCCATCTCGCCCTCGATCTCGGCGCGGGGTACCAGCGCGGCGACGGAGTCGATCACGATCAGGTCGATGGACCCGCTTCGCACGAGCATGTCGGCGATCTCCAGTGCCTGCTCGCCCGTGTCGGGCTGGGAGACGAGGAGGGCGTCGATGTCGACACCGAGCTTGCGGGCATATTCGGGGTCCAGCGCGTGTTCGGCGTCGATGAACGCGGCGATGCCGCCGTTCTTTTGGGCGTTGGCGATGGCGTGCAGGGTGAGGGTGGTCTTTCCCGAGGACTCCGGGCCGTAGATCTCCACGATGCGGCCGCGGGGCAGGCCGCCTATGCCGAGGGCCACGTCCAGCGCGATGGATCCCGTGGAGATCGTTTCGACGGGGGCGCGTTCGTCGCTGCCCAAACGCATGATCGAACCCTTGCCGAACTGGCGGTCGATGGCCGCGAGGGCGGTGTCGAGTGCCTTTTCGCGATCTGCTGTTGATGCCATGAGTGGTCTCCTTCGGTCGTGCGTTTCGGCGCCTATAGGCTGTCGCATGCGGCTACCGGGAAGACCCCGACACCCGCGTTCAACAAGGCATGTGCTCTCTGTCGATGACAAAACCCGACTGTACGCGGCACGTCCGACACAGGCCGGAACGGACAACGGCAGTGGATAAGCCGTCTTCGACTCCTGCTGTGGAGGAGCATATCAAAATGCGAACACGCATTCGAGGATCTCCGGTATTCCAGGGCGTGTCGGTCGACAGCTAGCTGCGCGCGGCGGGGAGACCGGCGCCGTACCAGCGGGCCTTCGGGACATCCGTCTCGGCGCAGAGGGCCAGCCAGACGTCGCGCGCCGAAGCACCGCCGGCCAGAGCCTGGTCGGCGGTGCATCCGAACGGAGTCAGGATGAGATCGTGAGTGAGGACTCGGCCGTAGCCGTCGCCGAACTCGTCACTCAGGGCCTGACGGAACTCACTCAGTCGCATGGGGTGGGACTAGCGCACCATCATGCCGTCGTAGTTGGCCACGAGTTCGTCGGGAACAGTGTCGGGGAACCTGTCGATTCCCTCGATGATGGCCAGACGATCGCCGACTTCCCGCATGATGACCGAGATCGGGGTCTCCAAAGCCTCTGCAACGGAAGCCAGAATCTCAGAAGACGCTTCCTTCTGGCCACGCTCCACCTCGCTCAGATATCCCAGGGCCACGCTGGCCTTGCTGGCTACCTGACGGAGTGTGCGCCCTTTCTGCAGGCGGAAGTCCCTGAGCACATCGCCGATTTCCTGTCGAACAAGAATCATCGGAACCTCCTTCTCGTACTGATTAAGTATTGCTCATCAAGTACTGCTTGATACTTTTGGCGCCCACTCGACCGGGTGGCTTCGTGTGTTGGATCGCAAGAGTACTACAACCTCGAACACCCTGACACTACCGATAACGACTGGGCTTTTCTTGTGAATACGCTCGGTGTAACCGAGGATTTCGGGGAACTATTCCACCGAGTCACGGGCTAACAGCTGCCACACAGCTTCGACGGCCGCGGCCACCGAAGCCGCTCGAATGGCGGCCCTGTCGCCGTGCAGCCGGAGCGGGATGACCGACGCCGCTCCCCCGTGGGCGAGCCCGAGGAACACGGTTCCCGGCTCCTGGCCGCCCTGGCCGTCTGGACCTGCCACACCCGTCGTGGCGACACCGATGTCCGCGGGCCTGCCGTCGACGGCCAGCCGCAGGCGCACACCCTCGGCCATCTGCCGGGCGACCTGCGGATGCACCGGGCCGTGCTCCGTGAGCAGGGCCGCGTCGACGCCGAGGAGGGTGTGTTTCAGCGCGGTCTGGTAGGCCACCACTCCCCCGTTGACGACGACGGATGCGCCGGGGATGCGGATGAGTTCGGCGGCCAGGGCGCCGCCGGTCAGGGACTCGGCCACGGCGATGGTGAGCCCGCGGCGGGTGAGCTCCGCGATGACGCGCGCCGTGGCAGGCGTCACACCGGCCATGTCGGCGGCCACCGGATCAGCCACGGTCGGGTTGGAGACGGTTCTCGCGGCGCGCGGCGATGAGGTAGTCGAGGCCGGTGACGACGGTGACGATGAGAGCGAGGGCCATCGCAGTCCAGTTGACCCAGTAGATCCAGTCGCCGAACAGCAGCCAGAGCGGCACGAGGGCGAGGGAGATCGCCACGGACTGCAGCACGGTCTTGAGTTTGCCACCCCGCGAGGCGGGGATGACGCGGTCCTTCAGCATGACGAAACGGAACACCGTGATGCCGATCTCGCGCACGAGGATGACGATGGTCACCCACCACCACAGCTCGCCCAGGATGGAGAGGCAGACCAGGGCTCCACCGGTGAGCACCTTGTCGGCGATCGGATCGAGGATCTTGCCCAGATCGGTGACCAGGTTGTGGCGGCGGGCGATGGCCCCGTCGATCCCGTCGGTGGCGATGGCCACGATGAACAGCGCGGCCGCCCACCAGCGAAGCGCGCCGTCCTGGCCGGCGTCGGCGAGGAGCATCCAGATGAAGAGCGGGGCGAGCAGGATGCGCACGACCGTGATCAGGTTCGGGAGATTCCAGTTGCTGGGCCGGGCGACCGGCGTGGATGGTGTGGCCATGGGTCAGTCCCTGTCGGTCAGTTGCCAGGCGTCTTCATCGGGGGATGCGTCTTCTTCAGGGTACCCCTCCGACATTTTGGCCACCGGGTCGTCGGCATATCGTGGATCGGGCGGGCCAGGTGTGTGCTGCGCGGCGGACTGATGGGCAGCGGAGGCCTGCGCGCTGGCGGTGGCGGCGTGATGTTCGGCGTCGGAGCCGCGCAGCAGGGCCAGCACACCGGGCAGCTGCTCCACGGAGACGAGCACGTCTCGTGCCTTCGATCCCTCGGAGGGTCCAACGATTTCGCGGGACTCGAGCAGGTCCATCAGGCGACCTGCCTTGGCGAAGCCGACCCTGAGCTTGCGCTGCAGCATCGAGGTGGACCCGAATTGGGTCGACACGACCAGTTCCGCAGCGGCGAGGAGCACCTCGAGATCGTCTCCGATGTCGGAGTCGATCTCTTTGCGGGGGGCGACCATGGAGACATCCGGCCGGTAGTCGGGGCGGGCCTGCAGGGTGACGTGTTTGACGACGCGTTCGATTTCGGCCTCGTTCACCCAGGCGCCCTGCACGCGGATGGCCTTGGAGGCTCCCATCGGCAGGAAGAGGGCATCGCCCTGACCGATCAACTTGTCGGCACCCGGCTGGTCGAGGATGACCCGGGAGTCGGTGACGCTGGTCACGGCGAAGGCGAGGCGGGAGGGCACGTTGGCCTTGATCAGACCTGTCACGACATCGACGCTGGGGCGCTGGGTGGCGAGCACGAGGTGGATGCCCGAGGCGCGGGCCAGCTGGGTGATGCGCACGATCGAGTCTTCGACGTCGCGCGGGGCCACCATCATCAGGTCGGCGAGCTCGTCGACGACGACCAGAAGGTAGGGATACGGCTTGAGGCTGCGCAGGCTGCCGGCCGGGAGCACGATCTCGTTGCTGACGACGGCCTTGTTGAAGTCGTCGATGTGGCGGAATCCGAAGCTGGCCAGGTCGTCGTAACGCATGTCCATCTCCTTCACCACCCACTGCAGCGCCTCGGCGGCTTTTTTCGGGCTGGTGATGATGGGCGTGATCAGGTGCGGAACCCCGGCGTAGGCAGCCAGCTCGACCCGCTTCGGGTCGATCAGCACCATGCGCACGTCGCTCGGCTTGGCCCGCATGAGCAGGCTCGTGATCATGGAGTTGACGAAGCTGGACTTGCCGGATCCGGTGGAACCGGCGACCAGAAGGTGAGGCATCTTGGCGAGGTTGGCGAGCACGAAACCACCGCCGACGTCCTTCCCGACGCCGATGGTCATCGGGTGGGTGCTGTTCGAAGCCGCCGGGGAGCGGAGCACGTCACCGAGGGTGACGATTTCGCGGTCGGTGTTCGGGATCTCGATGCCGATCGCGCTCTTGCCCGGGATGGGCGACAGGATGCGCACCTCGTTGGAGGCGACGGCGTAGGAGAGGTTCTTACTCAGCGCGGTGACCCGTTCCACCTTGACGCCGGGGCCGAGCTGGATTTCGTATTGGGTGACCGTGGGGCCGCGGGAGAACCCGGTGACCTTCGCGTCGACCTGGAACTGGCTCAGCACCTCGGTGATGGACTTGACGATCTCGTCGTTGGCCGCCGAGCGGGCCTTGGCCGGCGGGCCCTTGGTGAGGGTCGTGTCCGAGGGCAGCAGGTAGGGTGCGGCGGGCTGGTCCGAGGCCGGCGACGCGGGGGGTACGAGGGACAGCGGCGCGTCGGTCGACCCGGCGGCGCCACCGGCCGCGGCCCCGTCGAGCTCGTCGAAGCCGGGCAGCACCTCGGTCAGGCCGGTCTGGTCGTCGGCCAGGAGGCCGGTCGAGGAGCCCTTCGGCAGGTCGATCGCGCCCGTGAAGCGTTTGAGGGCGTCTTCGGCCCGGAGTAGCTCTTCAAGGACCTCGGTGCCGTAGTGGTCCACGGTGGGGCCCGGGGGCGTCGGCGTCGTCTCGAGGGCGGTGTCGAAGCTGCCACGTTTGTCGCCGCCGAGCAGGGTGTGCAGCGGGTCGGCGCCGTGCGGGCCCGCGGTGCTCGGGTCGTCGGACAGCGCCCTGGCTCCGCTCGGGCTGAGCGGCCCGGCGAAGTCGGGGTCCTCCTCGCGCTTGCTGGTGTTGCGCCGCCACCAGGGCAGCACCCCGGGATCATCGGCGTCGTCGTCGACTCCGTCGAGTTCGACCTGCACGGCCTTCTCGTGCTTGGCGTCCCTGGCGGCGGCGCGCTCCTCCGGATCGGGCAGTTGGGCGCCGAACAGCCAGGCGTAGAGCTCGCGGCTGCGTTCGCCGATGCGGTTGGGCGGGGTCTTGGTGATGATGAAGAGGCTCAGGGTGAGCAACAGGATGACGACGATGGTGGCGCCGATCGACGTGGTCAGGTAGATCAGGGGCGCGGCGATCATCCAGCCGATGACGCCGCCCGCCAGCGCGAGGGTCTCCATGCCGTCGCTGGGGGCAGGCTGGCCGCCGAAGATGTGGCAGAGACCCGACACTGAGACGAGCAACACGGACAGTCCGATGCCGATGCGGCCGTTGTCATGCACTGAACTGGGCTTGCGGAACAGCCAGAGCGCGAAGAGCAGCATGATCACGGGCAGGGCGAACGCGACGCGCCCGAACCAGCCACCGAAGGTCCAGGCGTCGAGGGTCTGGGCGACGGCGTTGTTGATCAGGAACCACTCGATCACGGCGCCGGCGATCGACAGCAGCACGAGGAAGAAGGGCAGTCCGTCACGGCGCTCCTCCTTGGAGAGCTTCTCCGGGCCGAGGGCTCGGGCGGCGGCGCCGGTGACGTGGGCCAGGGCCATCCAGGACCGGACGAACAGGCTCGGCTTGACCTCCACCGCGGTGAACTTGACCGTCTTCTGGGCACTGGTACGGGCGGCGGGCTTCCGCGCCGGGGTGCCGCGCGCAGGCGTGCCGCGGGCACGACCGTTCGACTTAGTGCTCGTAGCCATGCGACTACGGTACTTCGAACCCCCGACATTGGGGTGCAGGCACGCCAAAACGCCTGCGGGCGGCGATCACCGGCGAGGAGCCGGAATCGATCGGATGCGCGGCATCCGTCGCCCCGACCGGATCAGGCCTCGATCACCAGGGGAACGATCATCGGGCGGCGGCGGAAGGCGGTGTTCACCCAGCGGCCGACCGTGCGACGCACGATCTGCTGTAGGGCGAACGGGTCGCGCACCCCGTGTTCGGCGGCCTCGGCCAGGGCCGCGGCGATCTTCGGGCGCACGGCGTCGAATACGGAGTCGTCTTCGGCGAAGCCCTTCGCGTGGATCTCCGGCCCGACGATCACCTTGCCGGTGGCGGCGTCGACCACGATGATGATCGAGATGAACCCCTCCTCGGCGAGGGTGCGGCGGTCCTTGAGGTCGGCCTCGGTGATCTCGCCGACGGTGGAGCCGTCGACGTAGACGTAGCCGAGGTCGAGCTGGCCGACCTTGGTGGCCACGCCGTCCTTGAGGTCGATGACGGTGCCGTCCTCGGCCAGGAGCACGTTTCCCTCGGGCACACCGGTCTGCATCGCGAGCTTCGCGTTGGCGACCAGGTGCCGGTATTCGCCGTGCACGGGCAGCACGTTCTTCGGTTTCAGGATGTTGTAGCAGTAGGTCAGTTCCCCGGCGGCGGCGTGCCCGGAGACGTGCACCTTCGCGTTGCCCTTGTGCACGACCGCGGCACCGAGCTTGGTCAGGCCGTCGATGATGCGGTAGACCGCGTTCTCGTTGCCGGGGATCAGGCTGGAAGCCAGGATGACGGTGTCGCCGGGACCGACCTCGATTTGATGGTCCTGGTTCACCATCCGGCTGAGCACGGCCATCGGCTCACCCTGTGATCCCGTCGACATGTAGACGATCTTGTCACCCGCGATGTTGCCGGCCTTCTTGAAGTCGACCAGCACGCCCTCCGGCACCCGCAGGTGGCCGAGGTCCGCGGCGATGGTCATGTTGCGCACCATCGAGCGGCCCAGGAGTGCGACCCGGCGTCCGTTCGCGTGGGCGGCGTCGAGTACCTGCTGCACCCGGTGCACGTGGCTGGAGAAGCTGGCCACGATCACCCGCCGCGGAGCCCGGGCGATGACATCGTCGAGCACGGGGCCGATGGAGCGTTCCGTGGGGGTGAAGCCGGGGACATCCGCGTTGGTGGAATCGACCAGGAACAGGTCGACGCCCTCAGTGCCGAGGCGCGCGAATTCGCGCAGGTCGGTGAGGCGGTCATCGAGCGGCAGTTGGTCCATCTTGAAGTCGCCGGTGTGCAGCACCGTGCCGCCGACGGTCTTGATGGCCACGGCCAGGGCGTCGGGGATGGAGTGGTTCACGGCGACGAATTCGAGGTTGAACGGGCCAAGCCGTTCCTTCTGGCCTTCCCGGACCTGCAGCGTGTACGGGGTGATCTTATGTTCCTTGAGCTTCGCCTCGATGAAGGCGAGGGTCAGGCCCGAACCGATCAGCGGGATGTCCGCGCGCAGCTTCAAGAGGTAGGGGACGGCACCGATGTGGTCCTCGTGGCCGTGCGTGAGCACGACCGCGAGGATGTCGTCGAGGCGGTCCCGGATGGGGCTGAAGTCGGGCAGGATCAGGTCGACGCCCGGCTGGTGCTCCTCGGGGAACAGCACCCCGCAGTCGACGATCAGCAGCTTCCCGTCGATCTCGAACGTGGTCATGTTGCGGCCGATTTCGCCCAGGCCACCGATCGGCGTGATGCGGAGGGTTCCCGCCGCGAGCGGGGCCGGGTCGTACACGTCGATGGGCACAGGCCCTCCTCGGGGTTCGGTGGAGCGGTTAGCGTGTCGTTCCGGCGACCTTCGGCAGGGCGCCGCCGGCCGCGGCATTGCGGTCCGGGCGGAAGTTGGAGAAGTCGACCCCGGGGATGTTCTTGACCAGGTCGATCTCGTCTTCGATCTGCGCGGCTTCCCACTCCTCCGGGCCGACCAGAGGCAGGCGTACCCGCGGGCTGTTGATACGGCCGAGGCCGTGCAGGATGTACTTGACCGCGACAGTACCCGGAACGTGCGTCATGCACGCCCGCACCAGCGGTTCGAGCTGTTGATGCGCCATGGTGGCCGCCTTCAGGTCCCCCGCGTTCACGGCGTCGACCATCTGGCGGTACGGGGTGGCGGCGATGTTCGCCGTGACGCCGATCAGCCCGGTCGCCCCGATCGAGAGGTGCGGCAGCACGTTGGGGTCGTCGCCGGAGAAGTACATCAGGTCGGTCTGGTTGAGCACGCGGCTGACCTGGGCCAGGTCGCCCTTGGCGTCCTTGACCGCGAGGATGTTCGGATGCTTCGCGGCCCGCAGGATCGTCTTGTATTCGATCGGGATGCCGGTGCGCCCGGGGATGTCGTAGAGGATGACGGGCAGATCCGTGGCATCCGCGATCATGCGGAAGTGGGTGAGCACGCCGGCTTGGGTGGGCTTGTTGTAGTACGGGGTGACGATCATGTTGCCGTCGGCGCCGGCCTTCTCGCTCTGTTTGGCGAGCTGCATGGCGTGCGCGGTCTCGTTGGAACCGCCTCCGGTGATGACCTTCGCGCGCCCGCTCGAGACATCCTTGGCGACCTCGACCAGACGGATCTTCTCCGGGTCGGTGAGGGTGGACGTCTCACCGGTGGTACCGGTGACGACGATGCCGTCGGCTCCAGCGTTGATGACGTCGTCGATGTGTTGGGCAACGCCCGCCCAGTCGACCTCGCCGTCGGCGGTGAAGGGAGTCACCAGGGCCACAAGGACCTGGCCGAAGGGATTCTGAGACATAGACACGAGAGACAGGCTACCGGTCGGCGTGGGGCCGCGCAGCGCCGCCTCGTCACGTTACGGGGCGACGCGACCGTTCTTGTTGAAGGCCGCGTAGGTCAGCGGCATCAGGAGCGCGAACTGGTCTTCCATCTTCTCGGCGCACATCTCGATCTCGCGTTGCGGGAACGACGGGAAGTGGGTTCCCTCGCGCTTGGTGCGCAGGCTGAGGAAGTTCATCAGCGACCGGGCGTTCATGGTCACATACATCGAGGAGAAGATGTTCAGCGGCAACACGATGCGGGCGACCTCGCGGGCCACGCCGGCTTCGAGCATCCTCTGGTACGACGCGTAGGCGTGCGCGGAGGCCTCGCGGGTCAACTGGTCGACCAGCGCGGCCTGCTCGGCGGTGCCGGGCAGGAAGTCGTAGGCGCCGGGCTTGCCGACCTGCACGAGGTTGCGGGTGGAGGCGGGAACGTAGAAGACCGGGTTCAGCTCGCGGTAGCGGCCCGATTCCTCGTTGTAGGAGGCGATCCGGTGCCGCATGAACTCGCGGAACACGAAGATCGGCGCCTGCACGTAGAAGGTCATCGAGTTGTGCTCGAAGGGCGAACCGTGGCGGTCGCGCATGAGGTAGTTGATCAGCCCGGCGTCACCCGTGCTCGCCTCGGCTTCCGACTCCTCGAGCAGGGCCTTGGTCAGGGTCTGCTCCCCCTGCGTCGACACCCGTGCCGCGAACAGCACATCGGAGTCGTGGGCGCTGCCGCGCACCAGTTCAACGGTTACATCGGAGCGGAACTCGATTTCAGACACGCTCAGAACGATACCTGCTGCGCGCGTAACCTGTCGTCACACGAGCCCGTCCGGCCCGGGTGCCGTGTAGCGTCGCAGCATGAATCCGATCTCCGCCCTGAGCATCGTGCTGGCTCTCGTTGCCGGCGCCACCGTTCTGGGACTCTATTGGCGGTTCCGTCAGGGGCGCTCCGTCTCGGTCACCCCGGGCGGGTCGGATGCGCCGAACGCGCTCAGTCCGGCGGATGTCGGCAGCCGGGTTCCGTTCGGCGCGCGGGTCACGCTCGTGCAGTTCTCCACCAGCCACTGCGCCCGTTGCCCCGGAACCCAGGTGCTCCTCGCCGGTCTCGCCCGGTCCCGCCCCGGCGTCGTGCACCTGGACGTCGACCTCACCCACCGGCGCGACCTCGCGAACCGGTTCGGGATCCGGCAGACCCCGACCACCCTCATCCTCGACGGAGCGGGACAGGTGCGCGCCCGGGTCGGCGGCGTTCCGAACCGGGCCGGCATCCTCCAGCAGCTCGACCACCTCACCGGAAGCACCCATGCCCAGCTCGCCCGTTGACTCCCCCTCCCGGCCATCGCCGCGCCGAAACCGTCCGGACCTCGATCCACGCGGACCCCGCTTCGGGGCAGCGATCACGGCCGTTCTGCTCCTGGTGGTGGTGTTCCTGTCATTGACCGGGGCATCCGTTGCCGCCCTCGGTCTTCTGACGGTCCTGGCGGCCCTCTTCGCTTGGGGTGCGCTCGCCGGCGCCGGGCGCCACCCCTACGGCACTGTGTTCAAGGCGCTCGTGCGGCCCCGGCTCGGCCCGCCGGCCGCCTTGGAGAACGCCGCCCCGCCGACGTTCGCCCAGGGCGTGGGGCTGCTGGTCACCCTGACCGGCGTGGTTCTCGGACTGGCCGGGCTGGCGCCTGCCGTCGGGGCCGCTGCGGCCGTCGCCTTCGTGGCGGCTTTCCTCAACGCCGTGTTCGACTACTGCCTCGGCTGCCAGCTCTACCTGATCCTGGCGCGCGCCGGAATCCTCGCCCGCGAGCAGACGGCGGCGGTCGGGAGCTGACCGCCGCCAGGCCCCGTCCCTGATCATTCGCTGGGAGTGAACCCCACGTCGGCCGAGGCGACAGTTAGGCTGAAGCTTCACTTTCAGGAGGCAAGACCATGGCACTCACCAGCGAAGCAACAACCGTCTGGACCGGCGATCTGAAGTCCGGCAGCGGCACCGTCACCCTCGACTCCTCCAAGACCGCCGAGTTCCCGGTCACCTGGCAGGCCCGCTCCGCCGGCACGCCGAACACGACCAACCCCGAAGAGCTCCTCGGCGCCGCCCACGCGGCGTGTTTCTCAATGGCCCTGGCCAACGGCCTCAGCGCCGGCGGTCACACCCCCGACAGCATCCAGACCACCGCGGCCGTGACCTTCGAAGCCGGCGTCGGCGTTGTGGGCAGCCACCTCCTGGTCAGCGCCAAGGTCCCCGGTCTGACCGAGGAGGAGTTCGCGGTCTACGCCGAGGACGCCAAGGCCAACTGCCCGATTTCGAAGGCGCTCGCGGGCATCGCGATCACCATCGAAGCCGAGCTGGCGTAGGCGCGGCCCGCACACGATGCGAGTTCTCGTCTCCGGGTCGTCCGGACTGATCGGCACCGAGCTGTGCACCCAGCTGCGCGCGGCCGGCCACACCGTCACCCGACTGGTGCGCCGCGATCCGCGCGGGGCCGACGAATTCCGTTGGGACCCGGCAGCGCTGAGCATGGACGTGAGCGCCCTCGACGGCGTCGACGCCGTGATCAACCTATCCGGCGCGTCCATCGCCCGTCTGCCGTGGACGAAGGCGTACCGCCGGGAGATCCGCGACTCGCGGGTGCAGGCCACGCGCACGCTGACGGATGCGATGGGCCGGCAGGCGACACCGCCATCCGTGCTGCTCAACGCGTCGGCCGTGGGCATCTACGGTGACCGCCCGAACGAGGTACTCACCGAGAAATCCCCGGCGGCCAACGATTTTCTGGCGAAAGTCACCAGTGCCTGGGAGGCCGAGGCCGCACGCGCCCCTGCGGCGACCCGGGTGCTCACCCTCCGCACCGGCCTGGTCATCGCCCGCGGCGGCGCCCTGAAACCGCTGCTGCCGATCGTCAAGCTCGGCCTGGGCGGCCCGCTCGGCCACGGCACCCAACACTGGCCGTGGATCAGCCTGCACGACGAGGCCGCGGCCTTTGTGCACCTGCTCACCTCGACGCTGTCGGGCCCGATCAACCTGGTCGGCCCGACCCCGGCCACCGCGAACGACGTCATCCGCGCGGTCTCGGCAGGCCTGCACCGCCCGTTCCTGGTGCCGGTGCCGGAGTTCGTGCTGACGCTCGCACTGCAGGAAGCCGCCCGCGCGCTGCTGCTCGCCGATCAGCAGATCGTGCCGGAGCGACTGCAGCAGGACGGCTTCGTCTTCAAACACCAGACCGCGGCCGAGGCCGTGGCCTGGATGCTCAGCCACCCGTAGGACTGTTCGTTCGGAGTCCGCTGGGGTCTAGGAGCGCTCGAGGGCGATCGCTGTGCGGATGGCGCCGCGGGCTCGACGGCGGTCTCCCGAGGAGTTGTAGGCCAGGCCGAGCCTGAACCAGGCGCGCCAATCCTCGGGAGCGGCATCGACGGCTGCCCGATAGACAGGGAATTCGGCGTCCGCGTCGTCCCGCAGGGGGCGCCCGCTCGGCCGGATCGCCAGTTCTTCGACCGGGAGCTCGCCCTCGGCTTCGAGTCGGCGCACGAGTCGTTCGGAGTTGCGCCCGAAGCGGAGTTCGGCGACCAGCGCCCACACTCCGATCAACGGGAGCACGAGCAACGCCACCCCGATCACGATGCCGACGCCGTCACCGCTCTGCAGAAACAACACCGCGCGCCAGCCGACGAGCACCAGGTAGAACACGAGCAGTAGGGCCATCAGGCCGGCCGCGACCCGGCCTCTCATCGGGCGGCCTCGGCCGTCGCGGTGGCCGCGCCGGTCTGGGCGGCCGCGCCCGTGGACGGCGCACCCAGCCCGAGGTCGATGATCTGGTCCAGACCCACGGTGACGCCGACGGCCGTGCGGGTGGCGGCCAGCGCCAGCAGGATGCCGCGCTCGTAGGATGCGGCCGACAGGGTGTTGTGGCTGATCGTGACGGTCTCACCTGCACCGCCGAAGAGCACGTCCTGGCGGGCGAGCATCCCGTCCACGCGCAGGCTGTGCACGGGGATGCTCGACACCTGCTGGCCGCGGGCGCGCTGGTCGGTGTGCGGCGCCGACACCGGTCCGATCTCGGATCGGGCCCGCCCGATCAGCTCGGCGGTGCGCACGGCAGTGCCCGACGGCGAGTCGACCTTGCCAGCCTGGTGGGCCTCGACGATCTCGATCGAATCGAAGAAGCGGGCGACGAGCACCGAGAGGCCGGTCGCGATGACCGACCCCATCGAGAAGTTGGGGATGATGACGACACCGACCTCACTCTGCCCGGCTAGGCGGCCGGTCAGGGCATCGATTCGGTTCTGCGACCAGCCGGAGGTGCCCACCAGCACCCGCAGGCCGTGGTCGACGGCGAAGTCGACCACGCCCTGGCTGACCCCGGGCAGGGTCAGGTCGATGACGATCTCCGCGCCGAGCATCTCGGACAGGTCACTCTTCGAGTTCAGGCCGGCGACGAGTTCATACTCCTCCGACTGCTCGACGAGACCCGAGACCAGACGGCCCATCGTTCCCGATACGCCGACGATGGCCACCCGTGTTTTCATGAATCCAATCTATCAATCGCGGGGCATCGAGTTAGCCTTGGGCCATGCCAGACTCTCCCGCCCTTGCCTTCAGTGCCGTGTCGGTGACGGATGCCGGCTCCATCGTGCTACTCACCCAGTACTTCAGCGACCGGGAGTCCGGCTTCCCGGCTGCGCAGGGCCGGTACCGCACTACGTTCCCCGATCCGGCCCAGTTCCTGCCGCCGTCCGGGGTGTTCCTGTTGGTCAGCGAGCAGACGGGACCGGCCGAACGCGCTTTTGTGGGGTGTGGCGGCATCCGTCGGCTCGAGGATTGCCCGGCCGAAGCGGTGCGCTTCGAGATCAAGCACCTGTGGCTGCAGCCGCAGGTGCGGGGGCACGGCTGGGGCCAGGCCCTGCTCGCCGAGCTCGAACAACGCGCCCGGCAATTCGGCGCTGACGAGGTCGTGCTCGACACCAACGCAAGCCTGACCGCGGCCGGGGCGCTCTACGCGCGGTCGGGCTACGAGTCCTGTGCGCCGTACAACGACAACCCGAACGCCACGAACTGGTATCGCAAGAGCCTCACCCGGCCGAGGACCGGAGTCGAGACCACCTAGCGCCCGGCCCGGTGCCGGTTAGAAGAGGAGCGGGTCCGGCAGACCGGTGCGCAACTCCACGGGAAGGTGGCCGGTGTCGTTGTGGGTCAACAGGGTCCAGGGGCGGCCCGGCTTCTGGTGCAGCACGGTGAGGCCACAATTGGCCTGGTTGATACTGATCCAGCGCCAGTCCGGGGCGCCGAGCACCTCGCGCACGAACCAGGCGATGACGAAGTTGTGAGTGATCAGTAGGTCATGTCGCTCACCTCGGCGCGGCTGGAGGAACTCGGCCACGGCGTCGCCCATCTGCGCGCTGCCGGCCTCGATGTCGGCTTCAGTGACCCCGCCGAAGAACGGCGCATAGGCCGACGGCGTCTCCGGCGCCCGGCCGGAGGGGATGCAGTCGAAGAGCAACGGGCTGGGCACCGAGGTCAGGGCCGGCAATCTCTGCGCGATGATCTTCGCCGTGTCGGCCGCGCGCTGCAGCGGCGAGTGCCAGGCATCCGTGAACGGCACGCCGCCGAGGCGCTCGGCGATCAGCTGAGCCTGGCGCGTGCCACGCGCGGACAGCGGACCGTCGGGCATGCCGTGCTCAGCGTCCTGCTGCTCACCGTGGCGAACGAGGTAGATGTAGTGGTGCAAGGGGATCTCTTTCGGTCCGGCGCCACACGTCAGTGGATGGCCTCGGCACGGGGTCTCGGTGGTTCCGGGATATGCGGGTCTGGTCGTTTACGTTCTGGTGTCGAAGAGTGTGGTCACGAGCGCACGGCGGCGGGCAGGATCGCGGCGAAGACGTCGTCGTCGAGCGCCCCGACCGCGGAGATGGAGAGCGGCCCGGCGGCCAGTTCGGCGGCGAGGTTCTGAACGTCCCCGGCCGTGACGCGCGCGAGCCGACGGAGGGCCTCGTCGAGGTCGATGAACTCGCCGAGGGTGATCTCTGCGCGGCCGAGCCGGGACATCCGGGTGTCGGAGTCTTCGAGGGCGAGAGCGGATGCGCCGGACAGCTGGCCCGCGGCCCGCTTCATCTCGTCGGCCGTGACGCCGTGCTCGGCGAGCCGGTGCAGCTCGCCCAGCATCAGCTCGGCCACCTGGCCTGCCTTCGCCGGGGTGCAGCCCGCGTACATGCCGAACAGTCCCGCATCGGAGTAGCCCGGCGCGAAGGAGTAGACCGAGTAGGCCAGGCCGCGCTTCTCGCGGACCTCCTGGAACAGGCGCGAGGACATTCCCCCGCCGAAGATCGAGGTGAGCACACTCATGGTGACGCGCCGGTCATCGGTGGCGAGCAGGCCGGGGAAGCCCATCAGGATGTTCGCCTGCTCGAGCGGGCGACGGACGATGGTGACCGGAGCCCCCTGGCTGAGGGCGACCGGGGCCCCCGAGCGACGGCCGACCGGGGGCGCGAAGACGCTGAGGTCCCAGCCGGCGAGGGCGAGGGACCGGGTGACGTCGGCGACCAGCACGTCATGGTCGACCGCGCCGGCCACGGTGACGACGAGGTCTTGAGGACGATAGTTCGCCCGGTAGTGCTCCAGAACGGCCGCGTGGGAGGCCGCGCGGATCGCATCGGAGCTTCCGCCGATCGGGCGACCCAGCGCGTGATCGCCCATGACCGCCTCGAAGAAGCGCTCGTTGGCGACGTCGGCCGGGTCGTCATCGGCCATGGCGAGCTCTTCGAGGATGACACCGCGCTCGTTCTCGAACTCCACCGGGTCGAGCAGCGACGAGGTGAGCATGTCGGTGAGCACCTCGACCGCCATCGGCAGGTCGCGGTCTTGCACCTTGGCGTAGTAGCAGGTGTATTCCTTGGCGGTCATCGCGTTGTGCTCGCCGCCGACCGAATCGAAGGCGATCGCGATGTCGAGGGCGGTTCGCTTGGCGGTGCCCTTGAACAGAAGGTGTTCCAAAAAGTGCGTGGACCCGAAGTGGCCGGGCTCCTCGTCGCGGGAACCGACCGCGACCCAGTACCCGATGGTCAGGCTGCGGCTGCCGGGAACATGCTCCGACACGATGCGCACACCGCTCGGCAGCACGCTGCGGCGCACCAAGGAATCACCTGCCGCTCGAAAGGAAAGTTCGGGCAGGTCCAGAGGGAATTCGACGGCACCGTTCATGACTAGTCCACCTTACGTCACGCCGCCGACACCACCCGGGCGCCTTTTTTCGGTGGTGGGCAGTACGGGTTCGGCAATACCGGTTCGGCAATACAGGTTCGGCAATACCGGTCCGTCAGACCGAGATCCGGTCCAGGTCCACCATGTCGTTGCGGGTCAGACGGATGCCGGCGGCAGCGACGAGGGCGTCGACCTGCTCGGGCCGGCTGGCGCTGGCCACCGGCGCTACGATCGGGCCACGCGCGAGCAGCCACGCGAGGGCGATCGTCGCCGGCGCCGCAGCATGCTCTTCGGCGATGCGGTCCAGCACCGCCAGCACACGAAATCCGCTGCGGTTGAGGTGCTTGGCGGCGCGGGAGCTGCGGGTGGTCTCCTCCAGATCGGCCTTCGACCGGTACCGGCCGGCGAGGAATCCGTGGGCGAGCGCGAAGTAGGGCAGCACGGCCATGCCCTGAGCCCGGGTGACGAGAGCGAGGGAGGATTCGAAAGTCGTGCGGTGCAGGAGGCTGTACTGCGTTTGTAGGGCCACGAAGCGGGGCAAACCGTTCGCGGCGAGAACCCGGGCCTCCATCAGGCGTTCGGCGGAGAAGTTCGAGGCGGCGAGGTAGCGGACCTGGCCTCGGCGCATGAGCACGTCGACGGCACCGAGGCTCTCTTCCAGCGGCACGGTCGGGTCGTCGAAGTGGAAGTGCAACAGGTCGATGTAGTCCGTCCCCAGCCGGTCGAGCGAAGCGTGCACGGCGGCGAAGATACTGCGGGAGGAGAGACCGGGGTTGTCGAGGTTCTTGCCGATCTTGGTGGCGATGACGGTACTGTCACGGGTTCTGCGGGAGCGCAGCCATGATCCGATGATCACCTCGCTGCGACCGGAGGTGTAGCTGTCGGCCGTGTCAAGGAAGTTCCCCGCCAGGTCGCGGTGGCGGTCGAGGATGCGGTGGCTGATGGCGCCGTCAGCCGTCCAGCCGAACACACTCGTGCCGAGGGCCAGCGGGTGCACGGTGAGATCCGTGTCGGCGATCGTGCGGCGGAGCGCGAGCGGGGACGCGCCGGTCACAGGGGCGGCCTGCGCAACGACCGCGTCCGGGGTCGCGGGAGGGGGCGGCAGAACCGGGTGGGACTCCTGCGGAGCAATCGGGATGGACTCGGAGATCGGAGGTCGGCCGTGTTCGGTCGGGCGAGAGGCCGGGCGGGTGGTCGTGCGGTGGGAACCATGCATGCTCGGACGCGGCATCCGTTGTCTCCCTCCGGTTGAGCCGAGGCTATCCCCGGGGCCGAGCGTTGCAAAGGACACGCCTGGACCGTTACCAAACCGTGCGCGCGGGCGGTCGGAACCGACCTCCGAACGAGGATAACCAGTTCCCAGAGTGTGAAGTTACAATTAGGGAGAACCGATTCTTGAGTAGCGGCCGCCCAGGCAACGTCCCCCCGCCTGCCCGAATCATCCGCGAAAGAAGGATCCATGACGCAGCTCGCCGGCGTGTCCACGCCCGAGGTACTGACCGAAGCGCGCAGACGACGCACCTTCGCCGTGATTTCGCACCCCGACGCGGGCAAGTCGACGCTCACCGAGGCGCTTCTGCTGCACGCTCGGGCGATCACCACGGCCGGCGCCACGCACGGCAAGGCCGGCCGGCGCGGCACCGTGTCCGACTGGATGGCGATGGAGCAGGCCCGCGGTATCTCCGTGACCAGCGCGGCGATCCAGTTCGAGTACCGCGACGCCGTGATCAACCTCGTGGACACCCCCGGACACGCGGACTTCTCCGAGGACACCTTCCGTGTCCTCTCCGCCGTGGACGCCGCTGTCATGCTCGTCGACGCCAGCAAGGGCCTCGAAGTGCAGACCATGAAACTCTTCGAGGTGTGCAAGCAGCGCGGCCTGCCGGTGATCACGGTCATCAACAAGTGGGACCGTCCGGGCGCGGAGGCGCTGGACCTGATGGACGAGATCCGGGAGCGCACCGGACTCCTGCCCACTCCCCTGACCTGGCCCGTCGGGATCGCCGGGGACTTCCGCGGCGTGATCGACCGTTCCTCGCACGAATTCATCCGCTTCCACCGCACCGCCGGCGGAGCGAAGGCCGCCGAACCCGAGCGCCTGAGCGTGGCCGTCGCTGCCGCCGAGGAAGGCGCAGCCTGGGTCACCGCCACCGAGGAATCCGAGTTGCTCGCCGAGGAGGACCAGGACCACGACGAGGCCCGCTTCCTGGCGAACGAGACCACCCCGGTGCTCTTCGCCGCGGCCGTGCTCAACTTCGGCGTGCAGCACATTCTGGACACCCTCGTGGACTTCGCGCCGGCGGCGGAAGCCCGGGAGGACGCATCCGGTGGCCACCGCCCGGTGGACAGCGCCTTCTCCGGATTCGTCTTCAAGGTGCAGTCGGGCATGAACGCCTCGCACCGCGACCACGTCGCGTTCGTGCGGGTCTGCTCCGGCCAGTTCAAACGCGGGATGATCGTGACCCACGCGGCCAGCGGGCGGCCCTTCGCCACGAAGTACGCCCAGCACCTGTTCGGGCGCGAGCGCGAGGTGGCCGACGAAGCCTGGCCCGGGGACATCGTCGGCCTGGTCAACGCGTCCGCCCTGCGGGTCGGCGACTCGATCTTCGAGATCGAACCGGTCGAGTATCCGCCGCTGCCGATGTTCGCGCCGGAACACTTCCGCGTGGTGCGGTCGGCGGACTCCAGCAAACACAAGCAGTTCCGTCGCGGCATCGACCAGCTCGACCACGAGGGCGTCATCCAGGTGCTGCGGTCCGAGCTGCGCGGCGACCAGGCGCCGGTGCTCGGCGCGGTCGGCCCGATGCAGTTCGAGGTTGTGGAGGAGCGGATGACGCACGACTTCGGCGCCGCCATCCGCACCGAGGCTCTGCCGTATCAGCTGGCCCGGCGCACGGACCGGGCGAGCGCCGAGATCCTCGGCCACGACCGCCAGGTCGAGGTGCTGATGCGTTCCGACGGCACACTGCTCGCCCTGTTCAGCACCCCGTGGCGGCTGCGCAACACCGTGCGCGATCACCCCGAGCTGATGCTGGAAGACCTCGCCACGGGCAGCAACGCGGTTCCCGCCGCGTATTAGGCGCGGTTCTGCTGATTCGCCGGCCCGCAGCCCGAACGAATTCGACGGAGATTATGCCGGAATCGACGCAAAACCGGGCGAGAAACCGCTCTCACATCACAATCTCCGTCGAATTGGTCAGACGCCTCCGCGGCTGAGTGGCGGGCGGATGCCGCAGGGCGCGAGGTCAGCGGGTCATGCTGCGCGGTGGCTCCATGAACTCGTCCCCGCCGTACTTTTCGTTGGCGATGCTCATCACGTCGGGCCACATCTGGTGCCGGGCCCTGGCCGCCTGCCCGCTCTCGAACCAGGTCTCCCGCTGGTCTTCACCGACCCCGGACACATTCACAACGCCTACGATCGTGGCGACCTTCGTGCTCGCGCCGGCCATCCAGGTGTCCTTGTTCTCGTCGGTGGTGCCGGTCTTGCCGATCATCGGCACCTGTGGGTCGGTCTCGTAGTACGACGGGCCGCCCGAGCCTCTGGTCATCACCCGCTCCATCGCGTAGCTCATGCCGGCGGCGACTTCAGGGGTGACGGACTGCGTGCAGTTCGACTGCGGAGCGGGGATCTCGGCGCCGTCTGGTCCGGTGATCCGGTCGATCACGATCGGGGTACAGGTGACCCCGTTGTTGGCGATCCCCGCGTAGGCGGCGGCCATCGTCAGTGGCGCGATCTCGTTGGTGCCGAGGACGGCGGACGCGCCCTGCTCCAGGGCGCCGCCGTCGGCCCGGTGCACGCCGAAGGCTTCGGCCGTCTTCCGGATGCCGCAGAGGTCGAGTTCCTTGGCCATCCCGATGAAGCCGGTATTGATCGAATCGATGGTCGATTCCAGCGGCGAATAGTAGGAATCGTTATCCGAGGAGGAGTCGTTGCCCGGCGCGAACGCCTCGCCGTATTCCTGAGGCCCGTTGCAGCTGTCCTCGAAGGTTCCCCAGTCGTCCCGTTCCCGCGAATTGACCGAATCGTCGAGCGAATTACCCTGGGTGAGCCATTCGGCGAGGGTGAAGACCTTGTAGGTCGACCCGGTCTGGAATCCGTTGGAACCACCCTGGGCCATGTCCGTGTTGTAGTTGATGGCGGTGAAGTTGGCCCCGGTGTCGGCCGGGTCCTGGCTGTAGTTCTTGTTCTGGGTCATGGCCAGCACCCGGCCCGTGCCGACGCCCACGCTCGAGATGACGCCGCCGACATCCCAGTCCTCGAATGTCTGGGGAACGTTCTCGGCCATGGTCGCCTCGGCCGCCCCCTGGAGGTCCAGGTCCAGGGTCGTGTACACGTTGTAGCCGCCGAGCCGGAAGTTGGCCAGGCGCGCGTCGGCATCCGCGCCGAAGGCCGGGTCGTTGCGGAGGGTCTGTAGGACCAGGTCGCAGAAATAGGCGCTGCCGCCCGCGGTGCGGCAGCCTGTGCTCGGCTCGGTGATCGTCGGTTCGATCGGAGCGCTGACCGCGGCGTCTCGCTCGGCAGCGGTGATCTTCTCGTTCGCCAGCATCTCGTCAAGGATGTAGTCGCGGCGTTCCTTGTTGGCCGCGTAGCCGTTGGCGGCGCCGTTGGTCGCGCTCTCGGGGTCGTCCAGCTGGAACTTGACCGGGTTGTTCACGATCGCCACGAGACTCGCGGCCTGCGGAAGCGTGAGCGTGGCCGCAGTGCTGTTGTAGTAGTAGTTGGCGGCCGCCTCGATGCCGTAGACGGATCCGCCAAAGCCGGTGATGTTCAGGTATTGGCGCAGGATGTCGTCCTTGGAGGACTTCTTCTCCAGCCCCACGGCGAGGCTCATCTCTTTGAGCTTGCGCCACGGGCTCGTCTCGGTGGCCGCGTCGTAGCAGGTGCTGCGCTCGTCGGCGTCGGAGAGCGCCTCGCACTGCTGAACGAAGACGTTCTTCACGTACTGCTGGGTGATCGAAGAACCGCCGCGGACCTCGCCGGTGAACAGCGTCGTGGCCGCGCCGGTGAGGCTGCCCCAGATGTTCACGCCACCGTGCTCGTAGAAGCCGGGATCCTCACCGGAGGTCGCCGCATCCTTCACGTACTGGCTGATCGCATCCGAACTCACTTCGACCCGGTTCTGGTCGTAGAAGGAGGCGAGCAGAATAGGCGAGCCGTCGCTCGCCGTGGCATAGATGTTGCTCTTCTGCGACAACCGGCCGATCGACAGGTCGTCGGGCAGATTGACGACGACGACGATCGCCGTGGTCGCGAGCACGGCCATGACGACACCGAGCGCGATCCAAACGCGCGCCCGCCGTCGGGACCGACGAGCGGTCTTTCTGCCGGATGATTCAGTGGTCATGGTCGCGCCGAGTCGTTTCTGGTTGCGAAGAGAGCGGGAGGGTCGCCGGGCCGAACGGCTCGGCGACCCGCCGACTGTATCAGGCGTCGACGACGACCGAGGTGATGACCGGGATGCGGCGGTACTTGCGCTGCATCCAGCGGGTCAGGCTCTGCGTGAAGATGTCTTCGAGTTCGGCGCCGTTGACGATCTTGACCTTGTTCGCGGCACGCAGAGCGTCATCGATGGACTTGGTCGCGCCCTGGATCCACTCGTTGTCCTGCACGAAGCCGCGGGCGATGAATTCGACCGGCTCGGTGAGCAGGCCGGTGCGGGTGTCGAGGATGCCGAGGATCGTGACGGCACCGTCGTTGGAGAGCTGCACGCGGTCGGCGAGAGCCTCTTCGGAACCGCCGCCGCCGACGGTCATGCCGTGCACGAAGACGAGCTCGGCAGCCACGCGGCCGGTGACCTTCGCGACGCCGTCGACGAGGTCGACGACCACGCCGTCTTCGACGACGAGGACCTGGTCCTCGGGGACGCCTGTGCGGATGGCGAGGTCGGCATTCGACTTGAGGTGTCGCCATTCGCCGTGGTACGGGATGACGTTCTTGGGCTTGACGATGTTGTAGCAGTAGACGAGTTCGCCGGCCGACGCGTGGCCGGAAACGTGCACCTTGGCGTTGCCCTTGTGCACGACGTTGGCACCCCAGCGGGTGAGGCCGTTGATGACCCGGTAGATCGAGTTCTCATTGCCGGGGATCAGCGAGCTGGCCAGGAGCACCGTGTCGCCCTCGCCGATCTTGATGGTGTGCTCGCGGTTGGCCATCCGGGCCAGCGCGGCCATCGGCTCACCCTGTGAACCGGTGCAGATGAGGACGACCTTGTCGTCCTTCATCCGGTCGAAGGCCTTGACGTCGACGAGGAGGCCCTTGGGCACCTGGAGGAAGCCCAGCTTCTCGGCGATGCCCATGTTGCGCACCATCGAGCGGCCGACGAATGCCACCTTGCGGTTGTGGCGGGCGGCAGCGTCGATGACCTGTTGGATGCGATGCACGTGGCTGGCGAAGCTGGAAACGATGATGCGGCGCGGCGCGGTGCGGAAGACGGCGTCGATGGCCGGGCGGATGTCCTCCTCGGTCACCGTGAACCCGGGAACCTCGGCGTTGGTCGAGTCGGTCAGGAACAGGTCGACGCCCTCTTCCCCGAGCCGGGCGAAGCCAGGCAGATCGGTGAGGCGGTTGTCGAGGGGGAACTGGTCCATCTTAAAGTCGCCGGTGACGAGCACGAGGCCGGCCTCGGTGCGGATCGCGACGGCGAGGCCGTCGGGGATCGAGTGGTTCACGGCGAGGAATTCGAGGTCGAACGGACCGGCCTTGCGGCGCTGCCCTTCCTTGACCTCGATCAGGCGCGGCGTGATGCGGTGCTCTTCGAGCTTCGCGGTCACGAAGGCCAGGGTCAGCTGCGACCCGATGATCGGGATGTCCTTGCGCTCGCGCAGCAGGTACGGCACCCCGCCGATGTGGTCCTCGTGCCCGTGGGTGAGCACGATGGCCTCGATGTCCTGGAGGCGGTCGCGCAGGGACGAGAAGTCGGGGAGGATCACGTTGATGCCGGGCTGGGTCTCCTCGGGGAAGAGAACGCCGCAGTCCACGATCAGGAGCTTGCCCTTGTGTTCGAAGACGGTCATGTTGCGGCCGATCTCGCCGAGACCGCCGAGCGGGGTGACGCGGAGTCCGCGGCGGGGCAGTTGCGGCGGCGTGGACAGGTCGAGCGGGTGCTTGGTCAAGAAAACTCATTTCTCAGGGTGAGAACGCGCGCGTGGCGGGCGTGTCTCGCGTAATGGACCGTTGTCGGGTCCTGGTGAATGGATGTTCTGGGGAACAGATCGTGCAAAGTCTGGATTCGGCTACCTCGCCCGGGGCGAACGTTAGTGTCCGATCGGGTCGGAGTCGAGGCTGAGTCCGAAGGCGGTGGCGTCAGGTCCGTGAAGTCATCGACACGGCGGTCGAGAGGGCACGGATGATGCTCATGACTGTCTATTCTACCGCAGCGCGGTCGACCGCTCCGCCGTTGCCCTGCCCAGCCTTCTCGAAGCCGGCACCGGTAACGTCTGACCCATGTCAGCAACAGAGCTTTATTCGACCCCGCTCACCCTCATCGACGGCACGGAGACGACCTTCGACCAGTTCGCCGGCAAGGCTGTCCTGGTTGTGAACGTCGCCTCCAAATGCGGCTTCACCCCGCAGTACGCCGGCCTCGAAGCGCTCTATCAGAAGTACCAGAACGAGGGACTCGTCGTGCTCGGCCTGCCCTGCAACCAGTTCATGGGGCAGGAGCCTGGCGCCGAGGCGGACATCGAGTCGTTCTGCCAGATGAACTATGGCGTCACCTTCCCGCTCAGCGTGAAGGTCGACGTGCGTGGAAAGCACCAGCATCCGCTGTACGCCCAGCTGACCAAGTTCAAGTCCGGCGTGCTGCCCGGCCTGATCAAGTGGAACTTCGAGAAGTTCCTGGTGAGCCCCGACGGCGATATCGTCAACCGTTTTGCCTCGACGGTCGAGCCGGAGTCGGACGAGATCGTACGGGCGATCGAGAAGACGCTTGCGGCCGACGCCGCCTAATAGTCCGGCAAGCCAGCGGTCCACCGAGTCCGAGACCGCCTCGGGGTGACTCCGTCCCGAACCAATTCGACGGAGATTCTGCCCGAAACGGGCCCGAATCCCGAAAAAAGGGCCTGTTATAGGAGAATCTCCGTCGAATTCGTTGGACGCTTGGCACCGCAGGGCAGGCGCAGCGCGGACAGCCAGGCGGGGCCCGCGGGTGTGGCCAACTCAGGACATCCGTCGCCCGGGTTCGCCAACCGCCACGGACGAGTGTGGAACCGGAGCGGATGCCCGGCCCGGCCCGCCAGATCTCCTGAGTTGGCCACAACACCCGCCGGATAGGCCTCCGCTCGCGTGCGCTTAGGGCATCCACCGATCCTGGCCCCCACACGGCGACCCGAACCAATTCGACGGAGATTCTGCCCGAAACGGGCCCGAATCCCGAAAAAAGGGCCTGTTTCAGGAGAATCTCCGTCGAATTCGTTGGACGCCGGGCGTCTTCTAGTAGTCCACCGCGTCCGGCGGAGCCCCCTGCTCCGGTGCTGCGGCCGCCGCCCGCCGCAGCACCGCTTCGGCATGGCGCAGCAGAGGCATGTCGATCATGCGCCCCTGGTAGGCGAAGACGCCCTCCTCGCCGGCGGCCGCCTCCAGAATCTGCCATGCCGCCGAAACCTCGGCGGGGGTGGGCCGGTGGGCGTCCCGGATGACGGACACCTGGCTGGGGTGGATGCAGGCGGTGGCGCGGAATCCGCTGGCCACGGCATCCACCACCTCGGCCTTCAGACCCTCGAGGTCGGGGATGGCCAGGAACACGCCGTCCACCGCCGCCTTGTCGTGGGCCCCGGCCGCCAGCAGCACCGCGGAACGGGCATGGCGGGCGATGGCGCGATAGCTGCCGTCGGGGAACCGGCTCGAGCTGCCGCCGAGCGAGGCCACTAGGTCGTCGGCGCCCCACATCAGCGCCACCACATTGGGTTCGGCCGCGATCGACGGTGCGGCGAGCACCCCGGCGGCGGTCTCGCAGAGCGCGATCACCTCGAACCGGGCCAGAGCGGCGAGGTGGGCGGCGCTCACGGCCTTCGGCAGCATCACGTAGCGGTACAGGGTGTCGTCGAGGGCGGCGAGGTCCAGCTCGAAGTCGGGCGTGCCGACCGGGTTGACGCGCACGATGGTGCGCTCGGGGTCGAGCGGATGACTGACCAGCAGGCCGCGGGCCCTGGCCCGGTTGCCGGGCAGGAGCGCGTCTTCCAGGTCGAGGATCACGGCATCCGCCCGCTCCGCCGCCTTGCGGTAGCGGTCGGTGCGGTCGGCCGGGCAGAACAGCAGCGCGGGTCCGAGGTCGAAACTCATCGCGCGGCCTCCCGGCACCAGACCAGCACCGTGCGCTCGGCGGTGGCCACCACGTCTCCGTGTTGGTTCCGCCCGGTGTGCAGGAGCGTGACCAGACCCTGGCCCGGCCGGGACGCCGACAGCCGCCGGGAGGTGATGATCGTGTCGGAGTAGAGGGTGTCGCCGTGGAAGAGCGGATGCGGGAACGTCACCTCCCCGAAGCCGAGGTTCGCCACGATCGTGCCCTGAGTCAGCTGCGCGACCGAACTGCCCACCAGCGTGGCGAGGGTGAACATCGAGTTGACCAGGCGCTGCCCGAACGGTTGGGTGGCCGCCCAGGCCGCGTCAAGGTGCAGTGCCTGCGAGTTCATGGTCAGCGTGCTGAAGAGCACGTTGTCGGACTCGGTGACGGTGCGGCCGGGGCTGTGCCGGTAGCGGGCCTCGAGGTCGAATTCCTCGTAGTACAGCCCGCGCTGCTCGATCGTGCGTCGTTCGTCGTCCATTTTCCTCCCGCCTAACCGGTGAACCCAAGCGCCCGCGAGATGACCATCAGCTGAACCTCGGTGGTGCCTTCACCGAGCTCGAGCACCTTCGAGTCGCGGTAGTGTCTGGCCACCGGGTTCTCGTTCAGGAACCCGTATCCGCCGAAGATCTGGGTGGCGTCGCGGGCGTTGTCCATGGCGGCTTCGCTCCCCACCATCTTGGCAATCGAGGCCTCCATTTTGAAGGTGTGTCCGTGCACCATTTTCAAGGCGGCGTCGTAGTAGGCGAGGCGGGACGTGTGCACGCGCGCCTGCATCCGTGCAATCTTGAACGCGATGTGCTGGTTGGAGCCGATCGACCGGCCGAACACGTTGCGGGTGTTGGCGTAGCGGATGGCCTCCTCGAGGCAGCCCTGCGCCGCGCCCGTGCAGAGCGCGGCGAAGGCGATGCGGCCCTCGTCGAGGGTCTGCACGAAGTTGGCGAAGCCGCGGCCGCGGTCGCCGAGGAGGTTTGCCTCCGGCACGCGCACGTTCTCGAAGAGCAGCGGATGCGTGTCGGAGGTGTGCCAGCCCACCTTGTCGTAGGCCGGCAGAGCCGTGAACCCCGGGGTGGGGGTGGGCACCAGGATGGCCGTGAGCTCCTTCTTCACCGAGCCGTCGGGGCGTTCGGACTCGCCCGTGACGGCGGTCACGGTGACCAGCCGGGTGATCTCGGAGCCGGAGTTGGTGATGAACTGCTTCGTGCCGTTGATCACCCATTCACCGCCGGACAGTTCGGCCGTCGTCTTCGTGCCGGCGGCGTCGGAGCCGGCGTCCGCCTCGGTCAGCCCGAACGCGGCGAGCGCCCGCCCGCTGGTCAGCAGCGGCACCCATTCCTGCTTCTGCGCCTCGGTGCCGCGCCGGTAGACGGGCATGATCCCGAGCCCCACGCCGGCCTCGAGGGTGACGGCGATGGATTGGTCGACCCGGGCGAGTTGTTCGACCGCGAGGCAGAGCGAGAAGTAGTCCTGGCCCTGCCCGCCGTACTCCTGAGGGAAAGGCAGGCCGAACAGGCCCATCTCCCCCATCTGGGCGATGATGTCGTAGGGCAGGCTGCGCTTGGTGTCGTACTCGTAGGCGGCCGGCGCCACGACCGTGTCGGCGAAGTCGCGCACGGTGTCGCTGAGGCGACGCTGCTGCTCGGTCAGTTCCTGTTTCACGTTGGGTCTCCCTTGACTGGCGTGGCTGATGGTGTGGCTTCGGTGTCTGGCGCGCTGGCTTCCGTCAGGGTGGTGGTGGCGACGGCGACGGCGTCGACGCTGGCGACGATCTGGTCGAGGCGCACGAGGTCGCCCGGGCGCACGCCGACGGTGAGCAGGCCATCCGTTTCGGCCAGCAGGTGGTGCTCCATCTTCATGGCCTCCACGGTGAGGATGCGTTGGCCCGCGACGATCAGGTCTCCGGTGGCGAGGTGCACGGCGACGACGGTGCCGGGCATCGGGGAGCGCACCTCCGGCCGGGCCGTCCCGGCCTCTCCCCCCGCACGGCCCCGGCCGGCGAGACGGTCGGCGAGCCGTTCGGCCCGGGAGCGGTGCACCAGCTCCGCGCTGAAGCCGTTCTGGCCGAGCCAGAGGCGCGGGCCGTCGGACACGAGCTGCAGCACCTCGAGGCGGCCGTCCAGCTCGCAGGCGAAGGTGCCCGAATGATCGGCGACCGGCGAGAGTCGGGCGGGAACGGGCATCCGATCGTCGACGGCCACGCTCAGGCCGTCCGGCCCGGTCAGCACGGCGACGTCGACCGTTTCGGTGGCGCTGACCCGCAGGCTGTAGCGCGCCGGCCGGGCCTGGCCGAGCCGCCAGCCGTTCGGCTGCGCCCAGGGGCCGGTGCCACTGCCCGCGGCGGCGTGCAGGAACAGGGCGGCGGCGACAGAAAAGTGGTCGGGCAGGGGTTGACCCGGCATTCCCCGGAGGCCGAGGCCCGGCAGGCTCCGCTCGATCAGGCCGGTGTCGAGGCGGCCGGCGGCCACGTCGGGGTTCCGCAGCAGCAGCCGGAGGAACTCCACGTTGGTGTGCACCCCGAGCACCACGGTGTCGGCCAGGGCCCGGTCGAGGCGGGCGAGAGCCTCGGCGCGGTCGGCGCCCCAGGCGATCACCTTGGCCAGCATCGGGTCGTAGACCCCGGAGATGGTCAGACCCGGCCGCAGCGAGCTGTCGACCCGGATGCCGTCGCCGACCGGCTCGGACAGGCTCAGCACGGCGCCCTGGCTGGGCAGAAAACCGCGGGCCGGGTTCTCGGCGTAGACGCGCGCCTCGATCGCGTGCCCGGTGAGCACCACCTCCGCCTGGGTCAGCGGCAGCGACTCCCCCGCGGCGATGCGCAGCTGCCACTCGACCAGGTCGAGGCCGGTGACCAGCTCGGTGACCGGGTGCTCCACCTGCAGCCGGGTGTTCATCTCCATGAAGAAGAACTCGTCCGGGGCCATGTCGGAGACCAGGAATTCCACCGTGCCGGCGCCGGTGTAGCCGACGCTTCGGGCGGCCCGGCAGGCTGCCTCACCGATGCGCGCGCGGGTCGCCGGATCGAGCAGCGGCGAGGGAGCCTCCTCGATCACCTTCTGGTGGCGGCGCTGCAGGGAGCACTCGCGCTCGCCGAGGTGGATGACCGCGCCCGAGGCGTCCGCGAGCACCTGCACCTCGATATGCCGCGGCCGGTCGAGGTAGCGTTCGAGCAGCAGGGTGTCGTCGCCGAAAGAGCCCTGCGCCACGCGCCGAGCCGTGACGAGCGCGTCGGCGAGCTCGCCGGCGGCGTCGACCCGCAGCATCCCCTTGCCGCCGCCGCCCGCGGACGGTTTGATCAGCAGCGGGTAGCCCACCTCGGCGGCGGCGGCGACGAGCTGCGCGTCGCTCTGGCCCGGACGGGAGAACCCGGGAATGACGGGCACACCGCTGCCGGCGACGTGGTTCTTGCCGCGGATCTTGTCGCCCATCACGGCGAGGGCGGTCAGGCCCGGTCCGACGAAGACGAGGCCGGCGTCGGCGCAGGCCCGCGCGAAGGCCTCGTTCTCGCTCAGGAACCCGTAGCCGGGGTGCACGGCACCGGCGCCCGTGGCGGCCGCGGCGGCGAGGATCGCGTCGATGTTCAGGTAGCTGGCGTGGGGCGCGGCCGGGCCGAGGCGCACCGCGGCATCCGCGAGGCTCACGTGCAGCGCGTCGCGGTCGGCGTCGCTGTAGACGGCCACCGAACGGATGCCCAGGGCTCGCAGGGTGCGGATGATGCGGCAGGCGATCTCGCCGCGATTGGCGACCAGCACGGTCTCGAAGGGTTTCCTGCGCGGTGTCGGTGCGTTCGATGTCGGTGCGTTCGATGTCGGTGCGTTCGATGTCATGGTGCGCCTCACATCCGGAAGAGGCCGAAGGCGGTCTCGGGCAGGGGCGCCAGGGCGACGACGTCGAGGGCCAGGCCCAGCACGGTGCGGGTGTCAGCCGGGTCGATCACCCCGTCGTCCCAGAGCCGGGCGGTGGAATAGTAGGGGCTGCCCTGCCGTTCGTACTGGGCGGTGACGGGCGCGGTGACAGCGGCCTCGGCATCCGCCGACCAGGGCACGCCGGCCTTCTCCTGCTGCTCCCTTTTGACGGTGGCGAGCACGGACGCGGCCTGCGGGCCGCCCATCACGGAGATGCGGCTGTTCGGCCACATCCAGAGGAAGCGGGGCGAGTAGGCGCGGCCGCACATGGCGTAGTTGCCGGCGCCGAAGGACCCGCCGATCACGACCGTGAGCTTGGGCACGCGCGCGGTGGCGACGGCGGTGACCATCTTCGCGCCGTTCTTGGCGATGCCGCCGGCCTCATAGTCACGGCCGACCATGAATCCGGAGATGTTCTGCAGGAAGATCAGCGGGATGCCGCGTTGGTCGCACAGCTCGATGAAGTGCGCGCCCTTGAGCGCGGATTCGGAGAACAGCACGCCGTTGTTGGCGATGATGCCGACCGGGTGGCCGTGCAGGTGCGCGAAGCCGGTGACCAGGGTCGTGCCGTACTCCCGCTTGAACTCGTGGAACTCGCTGCCGTCGACCAGCCTGATGATCACCTCGTGCACGTCGTAACGGCCCTGCGGGTCGGTGGGTACGGCGCCGTAGAGCTCGGCCGGGTCGGCGACCGGGTCGCCGGCCGGCGACCGCGGCCAGGCCGGCGGCGGCGGTGCGGGCAGGTAGCGCACGATGTCGCGCACGATCTGGAGGGCGTGCTCGTCGTCCTCGGCGAGGTGGTCGGTCACCCCGGAGGTGCGAGCGTGCAGGTCGCCGCCGCCGAGTTCCTCGGCCGTGACAACCTCGCCGATCGCGGCCTTCACCAGCGGCGGGCCGCCGAGGAAGATAGTGCCCTGGTTCCGCACGATCACGGTCTCGTCGCTCATCGCGGGAACATAGGCCCCGCCGGCGGTGCAGGAGCCCAGGACGGCTGCGATCTGCGGGATCTGGGCCGCGGACATCCGGGCCTGGTTGTAGAAGATACGGCCGAAGTGGTTGATGTCGGGGAAGACCTCATCCTGCAGCGGCAGGAAGGCCCCGCCCGAGTCGACCAGGTAGACGCACGGGAGCCGGTTCTCGAACGCGATCTCCTGGGCCCGGAGGTGCTTCTTGACCGTCATCGGGTAGTACGTGCCGCCCTTGACGGTGGCGTCGTTGGAGAGGACGAGCACGTGGCGGCCGTGGATGAGCCCGATCCCGGCGATCAGGCCGGCGCCGGGGCTGTCGTCGTCGTAGAGGCCGGTGGCGGCCAGGGGCGCGATCTCGAGGAAGGGGCTGCCGGCATCCAGCAGCCGGTCGATGCGTTCCCGCGGCAGGAGCTTGCCGCGGTCGAGGTGGCGCTGGCGGGAGGTCGCGGGGCCGCCGAGGGCGACGACGGCGAGGCGGCGGCGCAGGTCGGCGACGAGTTCGCGGTGGGCGGCGGCGTTCGCGGCGAAGGCCGGACTGGTCGAGTCGATCAGACTCGCGAGTGTCTCCATCGACGACGTCCCGCTTTCCCGCTTGAGTGCTCAGCCGGTACAGTTAGCGTGTACTAACCGAAATTCAGGTTAGCGGTTCATAACTGAGTTGTCCAGAGTCCTGGGCCGGATGGGATGTCGATGGTGCTCGTGCCTGGTTCTTCGTCCGTGCCGACGCCGCGCAGCCGGGCCAAGGCCGACCGGCGGCAGGCGTTGCTCGGGGCTGCGGCCGCGCTGTTCGCCCGGTCGGGCTACAACGGGGTCTCGATCGAGGACCTCGGCGCGGCCGTCGGCGTGAGCGGCCCGGCCGTCTACCGGCACTTCAGCGGCAAACCGGCCGTGCTCGCCGCACTGCTGGTGGAGGTCAGCGAAACGCTGGTGGCGGGCGGGCAGGCCGTGGTCGAGGGCGCTCCGGATGCCGCGGGCGCCCTCCGCGCACTGGTGCGCTTCCACACGGACTTCGCCCTGTCGCACCCGAACGTCATCCGCGTGCAGGACCGGGACCTGGACAGCCTGGCCCCCGCGGACCGGCACCGGGTGCGCACCCTGCAGCGCACCTATGTCGAGCTGTGGGTGCGCGTGCTCGGGCAGGTGCACCCCGAGGTGGAAGCGCAGCTGCTGCGCATCCGGGCCCAGGCGACGTTCGGACTGCTGAACTCGACCCCGCACACTCTGCCCGCGTCTCCGAGCGGCGCGGTGCGACCGCTGCTGGAGGAGATGGCGCTCGCGGCACTCGGGGCCGCTCAGTAGACGGTCGTGCAGACGCAGAGCTCGTTGCCCTCTGGGTCGGCCAGCACCCACCAGTCGGGGGCGTGCTCGTCGGTGAGGAGGTCGCCGCCGACGGCGATGATGTCCTGCACGCGGGACTCGGCGTCGATCGTGGGCAGATATACGTCCAGGTGGATGCGGTTGCGTTCGGTGCGCGCGATGTCCATGCTCTGAAACCAGACCCGGGGACCCGGGCCGACTGGATCGACGAGTTCGATCGCACCCTCACTGTCGACCTCCACGTAGCCGAGACCCACCCGCCAGAACGGTCGGATCGCGTCGGCGTCGGTGCAGTCGATCGCCACGTCGTATCGGGCCGGGGTGACGGGCGCCCGGTCGGCGCCCTGCGCATCCGCAAGTTCCTGGATCCGCAGCGCGAGCCGCAGGTCGCGTTCGGTCACACCGCCGGCGTCATGGGAGGAGAGGCGGAAGCCGACCCGGCCGTAGCCGAGCCGCACGTCGGGATGGTGGTTCATCGCATCCGCCGCCTCGGCCACCAGGACGAGCAGGCGCACCGCCGACGCGAAATCCCGGGTCGTGAACGAGCCGTGCAGGGCGCCGTCGAGGTGTGCGAAGGCACCGCCGGAGAGTACGGACTCGGTGTCGATCGGGGTGAGGAGGGTGCCCGGTGCAGTCATCCCCTCACTCTGCTGCGCGGTGCGAACCCCGTCAAGGCGCGCTCGGGGGCATCCGTTGCCGGCCCGCTCCCCCGCACGGATGCCGCGCCCAACGTGCTCGGCGAACCAATTCGACGGAGATTGTGAGAAAAATGACCGTTTGTGCCCGTATTCCAGGCACCAGAGGCAAAATCTCCGTCGAGTTAGTGAGGGGCAGACCACGTTGGGGGGTGGACGGTCGGGGCGGAACGGCGGGGCGGAACGGCGGGGCGGACTAGAGCAGGGCGAGGGCGCGCGCGGGGTGGGCGAGGATGCCGGCGACGTCGGTCAGGAAGCGGGCGGCCTGCTCGCCGTCGACGAGCCGGTGGTCGAAGGCGACGCTGAGGGTGACCACCTGCCGCAGCGCGATCTCGCCGCGGTGCTCCCACGGCCGCGGGGCGATCGCCCCCAGGGCGAGGATCACGGCCTCCCCCGGCGGGAGGATCGGCGTGCCGGCATCGATGCCGAAGGAACCGATGTTGGTGATCGAGATCGTGCCGCCGGTCAGGGCGGCCGGGCTGGTCGCACCCGCCCGGGCGGTACTGGTCAGCTCGGCGAGCGCCGCGGCGAGGTCGGCGAGGCCCAACCGGTCGGCATCCGGGATGCCGGGAACGAGCAGCCCCCGCGGCGTGGCGGCGGCGATGCCGAGGTTCACGTAGTGGAACTGCACGATCTCGTCGGCCGCCTCGTCCCAGCGGGTGTTCACCTCGGGCGTGCGGGCGACCGCGAGGCAGAGCGCCTTGGCGACGACGGCCAGGATGCCGATGTGCGCGTCGGCGAACTCCCGGTCGCGTTTGAGCGCGTCGATCAGCTCCATTGTCGGCGTCACGTCCACGGTCAGGAACTCCGTGGCGTGCGGCGCGGTGAACGCGCTACGCACCATGGCGGCGGCGGTGAGCTTGCGCACGCTCCGGATCGGACTGCGGGTTTCCCGGGCACCGGGCGCGGCTGCCTTCGGCCGAGCTGCCGGTTCGGCCCGGTTGACGACGAGGGCCGTGGGCGCGGCAGGCGCGCCGTGCGCCTCCACGTCCTCCCGGGTGATCAGGCCGGTCGGACCGGTTCCGGTCACCTCTGTCAGGTCGACGCCCAGGGTGCGGGCCAAGGCTCGCACCGGCGGCGTGGACCGCGGACGCTCGGTCGTGACCGAGCACCGCTCCCCCGCGATCGGAGGCGCAGGCACCGTCGCCTCCCCGGTCACCACCGTCACGCCGGGCACCGTCACGCCCGGCACCGTTGCCCGTGCGACCGGACCCCGCGCATCCGGACCACCCGCATCCGTCGCCCCGGTGCGAGCCCGTCGCTGGGGCCGCCCGCCGCGCTCGACGGCGGCGCCGTACCCCACCAGAACGGCCTCCCGTTCGGGCTCGCGAGCGCGCAGATCATGCCCCGTCGATTCGTTTGGCGGGGCTGAGTGGTCGCTCTCGCGGCCAGAACCGGCAGAACGAGGCGCAGCGGCATCGGCGGGAGTCACGGGAGGCTCGGCGCCGGCCACCTCGAAGGAGACGATCGGGTCACCCACGTGCACGGTGGTGCCGGGCTGCTGATGGAGTTCGGCGACCACGCCCGCGAAGGGCGACGGCAGCTCGACGACGGCCTTGGCCGTCTCCACCTCGGCGATGAGTTGGTTGAGCGTCACCGTCTCGCCCGGCGCGACCCGCCAGGCCACGATCTCCGATTCGGTCAGTCCCTCGCCGAGGTCCGGCAGCCTGAAGACCTTGATCATCGTCGTCTCCCCAGCACGCGGTCGACGCCGTCGAGCATGCGATCAAGGTCCGGCAGGTGGTGACCCTCCAGCTTCGCCGTCGGGTACGGGATGTCGAAGCCGGTGACCCGAACCGGCGCGGCCTCGAGGTAGTCGAAGCAGCGCTCGGTGACCTCGGCGATGATCTCGCCGCCCAGCCCGCCCGAGCGGGAGGCCTCGTGCGTCACGACGAGCCGGCCGGTCTTCCGAACGGATGCCTCGACGGTGGCGTAGTCGATGGGCGAGAGCGAGCGCAGGTCGATGACCTCGACCGAGATGCCGTCGTCGGCGGCGGCGAGCGCGGCATCCGCCGCCGTGGACACCAGCGCGCCGTAGGCGAGCAGCGTGACGTCGGTGCCGGCGGCCACGACCCGGGCCCTCTCGAAGGACTCGCCGAGCTGCGGGGACACCGGGCCGGCGACGTGGTAGCGCCGCTTGGGCTCGAAGAAGAGCACCGGGTCGTCGGAGGCGATCGCCTGTCGGATCAGGCTGTAGGCGTCCTGCGGGTTCGAGACCGCGACCACCCGCAGGCCCGAGGTGTGCGTGAAGTAGGCCTCGGGAGATTCGGAGTGGTGCTCCGCGGCGCCGATGCCGCCGCCGAAGGGTACCCGGATGGTGATGGGCATGCGCAGGGCCCCCTGGGTGCGGTAGTGGAACCGGGCCACCTGGCTGACGATCTGGTCGAAGCCGGGGAAGATGAAGCCGTCGAACTGGATCTCGCAGACCGGGCGGTAGCCGCGGTACGCCAGTCCCACCGCGGTGCCGATGATGGCAGACTCGGCCAGCGGGGTGTCGACGACCCGGTTCGGCCCGAACTCGGCGAGCAGGTCGCTGGTCACCCGGAATACGCCGCCGAGGGCGCCGATGTCCTCGCCGAGGAGCACCACCTTCGGGTCGTCGAGCATCGCGCGCCGCAGCCCGGCGTTGATCGCCTTGGCCAGGGTCAGGGTGGTCGTCTCGGTCAGCGGCACCGGCGCCTGGCCGTTCGCCGCGGGGAGCGGGGAACTCCGGATGGTTTCGATGGTCACGAGTCCTTTCCTCCGGTCGGCTCGAAGCTCGCCAGGTAGGCCGCGTATTCCGCGCGCTGGCGGTCGATCCCGGTGTGCGGGGTGGCGTAGACGTTGGCGAGCACGGTCAGCGGCTCCGGGTCGGGGAGCCCGATGCAGCCGGCGCGCAGCTCCGCGGCCGTGGCGTCGGCCACGGCCTGGGTCTCGGCCTCTAGTTCGGGCGTGAGCAGCCCAAGGGAGTCCAGTAGCCGCCCCAGGCGCAGGATCGGGTCTTTCTTCGCCCATTCCTCGAGTTCGGCCGCCGGCCGGTAGCGGGTGGGGTCATCCGCCGTCGTGTGCGGGCCCATCCGGTAGGTGACGGCCTCGATGAAGGTGGGGCCTCCGCCGGTGCGGGCCCGGTTCAGGGCCAGCCGGGTCGCGGCCATCACGGCCAGGATGTCGTTGCCGTCGATTCGCAGGCTGGGGATTCCGAACCCGGGGGCCCGCCCGGCGATGCCGGCCCGGGCCTGCAGACCGACCGGCTCGGAGATGGCCCAGTGGTTGTTCTGGCAGAAGAAGACCACCGGCGCCTGGAAGCTCGCCGCGAACACGAGCGCCTCGTTGACGTCACCCTCGCTGGTCGCGCCGTCGCCGAAGTAGGCCACGGCCACCGAGTCCGCGCCGTCGAACCGGGCTCCCATCGCCCAGCCCGTGGCATGCAGGGTCTGCGCCCCGATGATGATGCTGGGCGTCGCCATCCGGTGCACCAGCGGGTCCCAGCCGGATTGCGCGGTGCCGCGCCACACCCGCAGGATGTCGGTGGGCGCCACGCCACGGCACCAGGCGACCGCGTTCTCCCGGTAGCTGGAGAAGACGAAGTCGTCGGCGCGGAGCGCGCGGCCCGAGCCGATCTGAGCGGCCTCCTGACCGAGCAGGGGCGGCCAGAGTCCCAGTTCGCCCTGGCGCTGCAGCGCCGTGGCCTCGGCGTCGATGCGGCGCACCACCACCATGTCCCGGTAGAGCGCCGCGAGGTCGTTCCCGGTCACCTCCGCGACCCAGGGATCGAGATCGGCGTCGGCCAGCCGCACCCCCGCGGGGCTCAGCAGCTGCAGGAGAACGTCGGGGGTACCCCCGGTGTGGACAGTGTTCATGAACCGCTCCCAGCGTCGTTGCCGAAGTTGTTGAGAGCGTACGATTCCGCGACATGGAGCACAACCATGTCGAGTAATTTTGAGCAATTTGCCCTATTCATGGGGCAGTCAGCGTGCTAGCGTCGAGCATTATGCACAGGCTGGACAAAGTCGACCTACAGCTGCTGCGCGCCCTGTGCGCGGACCCACGCAGCACATTCGTCGCGCTCGCCCAGCAGTTGCACCTCTCCCGCAACACCGTGCAGGCGCGCATGGCGCGGCTCGAGGAATCGAAGGCGTTCCTCTCCTTCGACCGCCGCATCAACCCGGTCGCCCTGGGCTACCCGCTGACGGCCTTCATCGAGGTGCACGTGCAGCAGAAACGCCTCGCCCAAATCGTGGCCGAGCTCGCCCGCATCCCGGAAATCGTGCAGGCGCACGGCATGAGCGGGGCCACCGACATCCTGGTGCGCGTGGTGTGCGCGGATGCCGACGACCTGTTTCGCATCGACGGCACCATCCTCGCCTGCGAGGGTGTTGATCGCACTGAGACGTCCCTGGCCATGGGCGAGCTGATTCCCTTCCGGATCACCCCGCTTCTGGAGCGCACCGGCCGCCAGGGCGGCGCCGGCACGTCAGGCCCCGGCGCATCTCCCTTCCCCGACGCGATGATCCCGTAATGCGGGCGGCCCGCCGATGACCGAGTCGCCGGAGACGACCCTGCCGATGTTCCCGCTCGGATCGGTGCTGTTCCCCTACATGCCGCTGCAGCTGCGCGTGTTCGAGGACCGCTACCTGGTCATGCTCTCGCGCATCCTCAAGGAGGAGCCGGCCGAGTTCGGCGTGGTGCTGATCGAACGCGGCCAGGAGGTCGGCGGCGGCGAGCGGCGGTTCCGGTACGGGACCGTGGCCCAGATCACCGAGCTCGAGGCCTCCGAGGGCTTCGTCGGGGTGACCGCCCAGGGCGAACGCCGGATCGAGGTCGTGGACTGGCTGACCGAGGACCCGCACCCCCAGGCCACGGTTCGTCACCTGGACGCGCTGGACTGGGACGACGACCTGCTGCCGCTGCGGGAACGGGCCGAGCAGGCCGTGCGACGTGCCCTGGCCCTCGCGAGCGAATTCGCCGACCAGCTCTGGCCGTCGACGGTGGAACTGTCCCGGGATCCGACGGCGGCCGCCTGGCAGATCGCCGGAATCGCCCCGCTGGGTCCGCTGGACCAGGTCGAACTGCTGCGGTCGACCTCGATCGAGCAGCTCCTCACCGCGGTGATCGACTTCACCCAGGACGCCGTGGACTCCCTGAGCGCGCCCTGGCCCGACGAATAACCCGAATCTATTTGATAAATTCATCATATAGGTATATAAAGAAGTAATGATGTATCGTGCCCCACGGAGCCTGAGTTGAGCGTCAAACGACTCACGAAGCTGATCCGAACCAGTGGGCGCATCGCCGAAGCGGCCCCGCCTGCCCCGGCCCTGTTCCCGGGCGCCGAGGTCTTCGGCGGCAGCGTTCAGGTGCGCTTCATCAACGGCGGCGGCTGCAATGACTGCGCGATGGAGGTGCAGAGCGCGTTCGGCCCGGTCTACGACGTCGAGCGCTACGGCATCCGTCTGGTCGCGTCGCCGCGCCACGCCGACGTGCTCGTGATCACGGGCGCCGTGACCCGCAACCTGATCGAGCCCCTGCTGCGCACCATCGACGCCACGCCGACCCCCCGCTTCGTGATCGCCGTCGGCGACTGCGCCATCACCGGCGGCGTCTTCGCCGACGGCTACGGGGTGGCCGGTCCGGTGTCCGATTTCGTGCACGTGGACCTGTCCGTGCCGGGCAACCCGCCCGAGCCGGCCGTCATCGCCCTGGCTCTGCGCCGGATGACCGGCCGATGACAGCCCTCGAAGCCGGGATGCTCAGCCAGACCCTGCTGCTGGTGGTCGCCATCGCCGCGGCCCTCGCCACCCCCCTCTCCTGGCGTTCCCGGGTCAGCGGAACCTTCTGCACCCTGCTCGCCGCGGCCGGCATCGTCACCGGCGCGATCGCCCTCGCCGGCGGCACCGGTTCGCTGAGCATCCCCACCGCCCTCCCGATGGACCCGCTCGCACTCTCCCCCGACCGCCTCGGCGGCCTTGTCATGGTGGTCGTCTCCGTGGTCGGCGTGCTCGCCTCCCTGTTCGGGATCGGCTCGGCCCGCGTCGCCTCCGCCTCCCGCACCGCCTGGCTGTCGATGGCCGTGTTCCTCTTCGGCATGCAGCTGGTGCCGGCCGCCACCGATGTGGTGTCGTTCCTGCTGTTCTGGGAGATCATGACGCTCGGTTCGACGGCGCTGCTGCTGGCCCACCATGCCACCCGCGGCACGGTCGCCTCCGCCCTGGTCTGGTACTCGGCGATGTCGCAGCTGAGCTTCTTCTTCGTGCTGGCCGGCTTCGCCATGCTCGCCGGCCTGGCCGGCGGCACCGGGTTCGCCGACCTCGCCACGATCGATCCCTTCACCTGGCAGGCGAGCGTCGCGTTCCTGCTGCTCCTGCTCGGCTTCGGCGGCAAGGCCGAGCTCGTGCCCCTGCACGTCTGGGTTCCCCGGGTGCTGCCCGAGGCCCCCGGCCATGTCGCCGCCGCGATGAGCGGGGCGATGGTCAACATCGGCGTCTACGGCGCCCTCCTCGTCGTCGTGCGGCTGCTGCCCGACGGCCCGGCCTGGTGGGGCGTGCTGATCATGGCGCTCGGCGGGGTGTCCGCGCTCTACGGGATCCTGCAGGCCTCGGTGGCGAGCAACCTCAAGGTGCTGCTGGCCTACTCCACGACCGAGAACATGGGGCTGGTGTTCCTGGGGCTCGGCGCATCCGTTCTGCTGCGCGCCGACAACGCCACGGCCGCAGCCGACGCGGCCCTCGTCGCCGCCCTGCTGCTGATGCTCAGCCACGCCGCGTTCAAGTCCACCCTGTTCCTCGGCGCGGGCGCCGTGGCCCGCGCGGCCGGCGAGATGAACCTCGACCGACTCGGCGGCCTCGGCAGCCGGATGCCGTGGACCGCCGCCGCCTTCGGCGCGGCCGCCATGGGTGCCGCGACCCTGCCCGTCACGAGCGGGTTCGTCGCCGAGTGGATGCTGCTGCAGGCCCTGATCCACGGCTCCCGGGTCGACGGGGAGGTCGTCTCCGTCGCGGCATCCGTCGCCATGCCGCTCGCGGTCGCCGTGATCGCCCTCACCGCCGGGCTGGCACTGCTCACCTTCGTCAAGGCCTACGGGATCGCCTTCCTGGCCCGCCCGCGCTCCCAGGAGGCCAAACAGGCCCGCGAGGTACCCGTCATCATGCGCATCCCGCTCGCGATCGGCGCCCTGCTCGTGATCGGGCTCGGCGTGCTGCCCGGGCCGCTCGCCGTGGCCATCGGCGGCGCCGTGGGCCCCGAGTTCACCCCGGACGTGCGCACCATCGGCCTCGCGGGCATCGACGCCCGCGGCATCGACGCCGTGCTCGACCCCATCACCTTCGTGGTGCTGGCCGGGCTCCTGCTGGTACCCGTGCTGATCGTTCTGTTCCTCTCCGCCCGGCGCCACCCCACCCGCACCTCGCCGCTCCCCTGGGCCGGCGGCGGGTCCCGGCTGCGCCCACGGATGCAGTACACGGCCACCTCCTACGCCGAGCCGCTGGTGCGCGTGTTCGACGACGTGCTCCGGCCCTCCCGCGACGTCGAGGTCACCCACGCGGGCGAATCCCGCTACCTGGTGGAACGCGTGCACGTGGAACAGAGCGTGTCCGACGTGGTCGAGACCCGGCTCTACCGCCCGGTGCTGAACCTCATGCAACGAGCAGGCATCCTGGCCCGACGCGCGCAGAACGGCAGCATCCATCGCTACCTGTCCTACTCCTTCGTCGCCCTGCTGGTCGTTCTGATCGTGGTGTCCCTGTGACCGGCGCCGCGGCGATCATCATCGCCCTCGTCCAGCTTGTGCTGTTCGTGTTCCTCGCCCCCGTGTTGATCGGGGTGATCCGCCAGGTGCGGGCCCGCCTCGAGGGCCGGGCCGGTTCCGGCATCTGGCAACCGTGGCGCGATGTGCGTAAGCTCCTGGCGAAGAACCCGGTGCGCGCCGCCGGCAGCAGCTGGATGCTCGCAGCCGGCCCGGTCACCCTCCTGGTCTCCAGCCTGCTGCTCTGCGCCCTGCTGCCGCTGGTCGGCACCCTGCCGCTGCCGCTGATCCCCAGCGACCTGTTCGTGATCGTTTCCGTCATGCTGATCGGCGTCGTGGCCCTGGCCCTGGTCGGCCTCGACGCCGGCACCGCGTTCGGCGGGATGGGATCCAGCCGGCACATGACCGTCGCCGCCCTGGTCGAGCCGACCCTGCTGCTTGCGGTCTACGCGCTCTCCATCCCGGCCGGCACCTCGACGCTCTCACTGATCGTGGAGACCCGGCTCGCCAACCCGGCCGTGATCATCTCCCCGGTCAGCCTGCTGGCCATGGTCGCGTTGGCGATCGCCATCATGGCCGAGACCAGCCGCCTGCCGGTCGACAACCCGTCGACCCACCTCGAACTGACCATGCTGCACGAGGCCATGGTGCTGGAGGCGTCCGGCCGCGACCTGGCCTGGCTCGAACTCGGCTCCTGGCTCAAGCTGGCGGCCCTGCTCGGCCTGCTCAGCAACCTGATCGTGCCGTGGGGCATCGTGACCGACTTCTCGGTGCTCGGCGTCATAGTCGGCGTGGGCACCGTCACCATGAAGGTCCTGCTGCTGGGCGTCGTGCTCAGCGTGGGTGAGGTCTTCCTGGCCAAGGCGCGGCTGTTCCGCGTGCCCGAGCTGCTGGCGGGGTCGTTCGCCCTGGGCCTGCTGGCCGTCACCGCTTCTTACCTGGTCGCTTAGGAGCATCCGTGTTCACCACCGTTTACCCGCAGTTGATCGGCCTCTGCACAGGCGCCCTGCTGCTCACCAGCGCCCTGATGGTCTGGCGGCACTCGCTGCTGGCGTCCATCCGACTGCTCAGCGTGCAGGGCTTCGCGCTGGCCGCGCTGGTCGCCGTGATCGGCGTGGAGGAGGGCGAGCTCGAGGTGATCCTCGTGGCCGTGCTCGTGCTGCTGGTCAAGGGCATGGCCCTGCCCTGGGTACTCGCCCGCGAGACCCATGCCACCACGCGAACGGATGAGGCGCCGCGCCTCAACCCGACGGCGGCCCTCCTGACCGTGGCACTGCTCACCATCCTCAGCTACGTCGTCGCCAGCCGACTGCTCACCGGCGACACCAGCATCTCGGCCCACGCAGCCCCGATCGGCCTCGCGATGGTGCTGATCGGGTTCCTCCTGCTGGTCACCCGCCGGCAGGCCGGATCGCAGCTGATCGGCTTCCTGGTGCTCGACAACGGAATCGCCACCGTCGCGTTTCTGACCTCGGGCGGCGTGCCGCTGTTCCTCGAGCTCGGCATCTCCCTGGACGTGCTGCTGGTGGTCGTCATCCTGTACGTCTTCGCCGGCCGTATGCGCAACAAGTTCGGCAACACCGAGATCGATCAGCTCAGAAAGTTGCACGACTGATGTCCTTCGCCCTCTGGACCCCTCTGGCCATCCCGGCCGTCCTCGCCCTGCTCAGCCTCGTCGTTCCCTCCCCCGCGCTGCGCCGGCTCAGCCCCGTCGCCTCCAGCGTCGCGGTGCTCGTCTCCGGTCTGCTCCTGGTGAGCGCCGTGCTCGCGGACCAGGTTCCGACTCTGGCCGGCGGGCTGCTCCGCGCGGACGCGCTGAGCGCCTACATGCTCACCGTGGTCGGCGCCGTCGGGCTCGTCTCAACCTGGGGCGGGCTCGGCCACGCCGGCAACGTTCCCGCCCGGTTCGCCGGCTCCTACGATGCCCTGATCTCCGTATTCCTGGCCGCGATGAGCCTCGCGGTGATCGCGGACAACATCGGTCTGATGTGGGCCGCGGTCGAGGCCACTACCATCGCCACGGCCTTCCTGGTCGGCCACCACCGCACCCCCCGCTCGCTGGAGGCCGCCTGGAAGTACGTCATCCTCGGCTCCGTCGGCGTGGCCATCGCCCTGCTCGGCATCGTGCTCATCTACGCCGCCTCCCGCGGCACCGGCGAGGCCACCCTCTCCTGGCTCGTGCTCAGCCAGGCCGGCCTGCCACTCGACCCCGCGCTGATCCGCGCCGGCGGCGCCCTCGCCGTGCTCGGCTTCGCCACCAAGGCCGGGCTCGCCCCCATGCACAGCTGGCTGCCCGACGCGCACAGCCAGGCGCCGGCACCCGTCTCCGGGCTCATGTCGGGCGTGCTGCTCGCGGTCGCCCTCTACGCGATCCTCCGCATCCAGACCATCACCGACGCCGTGATCGGGCCGGACTTCCTGCGCATCATGCTCAGCGTCGGCGGGTTGCTCTCCCTCTTCGTAGCGGCGGCGCTCCTGATCCGCCAGCGCGACTTCAAACGGATGCTGGCCTACTCCAGCATCGAGCACATGGGAATGATGGCCATCGGCGCGGCCATCGGCGCGGCGGCCCTGCCGGCCGTGCTGCTGTACGTGCTCGGCCACGGGTTGACGAAGGCGACGCTGTTCGTGATCTCCGGGCGCATCCTCGAGGTCGAGGGCACCCCGAAGATCGACGACGTGCGCGCCCTGCTCGTGCGGCGACCGGGCCTGGCCGTGCTGTGGCTGATCGCCATGGCCGCCCTGATCGGATTCCCCCCGTTCAGCATCTTCTTCTCCGAGGTCGGCATCATCGTGGCCGGCTACGCGACAGGCATGGGCGTGGTGGTCGGCATCGCGCTGGTGCTGCTCCTCGTGATCTTCGCCAGCCTCACCCGTCTGACGGTGGCCATGACGATCGGGGCGCCGGTAGCGCAGACTTCGGCTTCGGTTGCGGCCCCGGCTGCGGTTCTGCCCTCGGCGGCTGCGCCCGGCATCGACGTCACCGGAGCGATGACCGGCGTGGTCCCCGCGGCCGGCGTCGGCGCATCCGTCACCCCGGTCGACGCCGAGCCGCGCCCGGAGGCGCCTATCGTGCCGGACCGGTCGGGCCACGGGCCGATGCTGCCGCTCATCCTGGCCCTGGGCACCACCGCGGTGGTGGCCTTCATCGCCGAACCGGTCGGCACGCTCCTGACGCGTGCGGCCGAGGTTCTGGGAGGAATCCAATGACGAAGCCGAGCCAGCTGTCAGCCGGCACCCCCGAGGTGCGCACGCTCACCCGCGACGAGCTGCGGGACGTAGTCGCCGCACTGCTGACCGAAGGCAACCGGCTCGCGCTGGTGGCCTGCCACGACGACGGCGACCGACTGCGCGTGGTCTACTCCTTCGTGGCCGTCTTCCCGCGGCGCCAGATCGACCTCGTCGTGCCGATCCCCTACGACGACGCCTGGATTCCGAGCCTGGCCGACCTCTCGTTCCCGGCCGGCAACTTCGAGCGCGGCACCCGCGACCTGTTCGGGGTGCGGCCGGCGAACCACCCCCAGCCCCACCGGCTGGTGCGCCACGGGCACTGGCCCCGCGGCTGGTACCCGATGCGCAAAGACGCACGGGACACCCCCGAATTCGAGCCCGACGTCGAGTCGTTCCCGTTCGTGGAGGTCGAGGGGCCCGGGGTCTACGAGATCGCGGTCGGCCCCATCCACGCCGGCATCATCGACCCCGGCCACTTCCGTTTCTCCGTGGTCGGCGAGACCATCGTGCGGATGGAAGCCCGCCAGTGGTACATGCACCGCGGCGTCGAGCGGCTCTTCGAGGGCCGTCTGCCCGAGGACGGTCTCGCAATGGCCGAGCAGATCGCCGGAGACACCGTGATCGGCCACACGCTGGCCTACGTCATGGCGATCGAAGCGGCCTCCGGCCTCGAGGTCTCCGAGCCCGACCGCCTGCTACGCGCCCTGCTGCTCGAACTCGAACGCCTCTACAACCATGTCTCCGATCTCGGATCGCTGGCCAACGACGTGGGGTTCAGCGTCGTGAACTCGCACACCCAGCGGCTGCGCGAAACGCTGCTCCGGATCAACAAGTCCGTCACCGGGCATCGATTCCTGCGCGGGGCGCTGTCGGTGGGCGGGGTGAACGTGCTCACCCTGCCGGATCCCGACGACCTGCGCCGGATCGCCGCCGACGTGCAGGAGATCATCGCAATCACTCTCGGGCACGCGATCGTACGGGACCGGTTCAGCGGCACCGCCCCGCTGCCAACCGCCCTGGCCGAGGCCATGGGCACGCTGGGCTACGTGGCGCGGGCATCCGGTATCGACGCCGACGCCCGACGCGACCACCCCTTCGTCGATCTCGGCGAACACTTCCACGTGGTCACTGATACCGGCGGCGACGTGCTCAGCCGTTACCGGGTGCGGGCCGGCGAGTTCGAGGTCTCCGTCGCGGTGGCGATCGACCTGATCGGCCGGCTGGGCGCGCACCGCGGCGACGTTGCCGCTGTGGCCGCTCCGGCGGCGACGGATGCTGCGTCGACGGCCGCGGCGACACCGGATACCCGCAGCGGCCTCGCCCTCGTGGAGGGGTGGCGCGGAACCATCTGCCACCGGGTCGAACTGGGCCGAGACGGCGCCATCACCCGGCTCAAGGTCGTCGACCCGTCCTACTTCAACTGGCCGGCGCTGCCGGTGGCTCTGTCCGAGACGATCGTGCCGGACTTCCCCCTGGTGAACAAGAGCTTCAACCAGTCCTACGCCGGCAACGACCTCTAGCCGCGCCTCGGGCTACTGCGTGTCCTGCTCGATGGTGCGGAGCAGGGCGTTGGAGTGCTCGAGGCTGGTCACGAGCATCCGCTTGGAGATGGCCAGGAGCTGGGCGACGCCCGGGTCGCGCAGGGCGTAGAAGATGGTGTTGCCGTCGCGGCGGGTGACGACCACGCCGGCACGGCGAAGGACACCCAGTTGCTGGGAGAGGTTGGACAGTTCGGCGCCGAGCACCTCGGCGAGGCTGCCGACCGACCGTTCCCCGCCGACGAGCTGCTCCAGAACCTGCACTCGCAACGGATGCCCGAGCGCCTTGAAGAGGTCGGACTTCAATTGGGCCATGGGGAGTCCGGTCGCTGACACCGTTTGATCATATCGCTAACCTGTAATACTTTCAAATAGGTGCGGGGTCTCGACAGGCTCGACCACCGAACCGCGGGTGTGCCTCGTGACTGTTCCCGTTCCGGACAAGAGTTACCGGCGTGCGGGCAACAGTTGACCGATTCGGCGACAGTCGTCTCCGGGAATGCAAAAAGCCCGCCCTGCCGTAGCAGGACGGGCTTTCCGTCTAGCCGACTAACCTGGCGAGAGGTTGTCGGTAGATCTAGCGGACTACGCCTCGGTCGAAACCGGTGCGTCCTCGGTGCCGGCCTCAGCCGACTCGTCGAGGACCGGGGCGAGCGAAAGCTTGCCACGGTCGTCAATCTTGGTGATCTCCACGAGGACCTTCTGACCCACGCCGAGCACGTCTTCGACGTTCTCGACCCGCTTGCCACCGGCGAGCTTGCGGACCTCGCTGATGTGCAGCAGTCCGTCCTTGCCCGGGAGCAGGGAGACGAAGGCGCCGAACGCGGCGATCTTGACGACGGTTCCAAGGAACTGCTCGCCGATCTCCGGGTTGGTCGGGTTCGCGATCGCGTTGACCTGGGCACGAGCTGCCTCGGCCGACGGTCCGTCAACGGCGCCGATGTACACCGTGCCGTCCTCCTCGATCGAGATGTCGGCGCCGGTCTGGTCCTGGATGGCGTTGATCGTCTTGCCCTTCGGGCCGATCAGCTCGCCGATCTTGTCGACGGGGATCTGCACGCTGATCACACGGGGCGCGGTCGGTGCCATCTCGTCGGGACGGTCGATGGCGGCGTTCAGCACCGACAGGATGGTCGCGCGAGCGTCCTTGGCCTGGGTGAGCGCGCCGGCGAGAACGGATGCCGGGATGCCGTCGAGCTTCGTGTCGAGCTGGATCGCGGTGACGAACTCGCTCGTGCCGGCGACCTTGAAGTCCATGTCGCCGAGGGCGTCTTCGGCGCCGAGGATGTCGGTGAGAGCCGCGTAGCGGGTCTTGCCGTCGACGGTGTCGGAGATGAGGCCCATGGCGATGCCGGCAACGGGTGCGCGCAGCGGCACACCGGCGTTGAGCAGCGACAGGGTCGAGGCGCAGACGGAACCCATCGAGGTGGATCCGTTGGAGCTGAGCGCCTCGGAGACCTGACGGATGGCGTAGGGGAACTCCTCGCGCGTCGGCAGCACGGGGACCAGGGCACGCTCAGCGAGCGCGCCGTGGCCGATCTCGCGGCGTTTCGGCGTTCCGACCCGGCCGGTCTCACCGGTCGAGTAGGGCGGGAAGTTGTAGTTGTGCATGTAGCGCTTCTTGGTGACCGGGCTCAGGGAGTCGATCGTCTGCTCGAGCTTGAGCATGTTCAGCGTGGTGACGCCCAGGATCTGGGTCTCGCCGCGCTGGAAGATCGCCGACCCGTGCACGCGCGGGATGATGGCAACCTCGGCGTCGAGCGGGCGGATGTCCGCGAGCCCACGGCCGTCGATGCGGATGCCCTCGTTGAGAACGCGCGAGCGCACGACGAGCTTGGTGACCGACTTGTACGCGGCGGACACCTGGTTGTTCGCGCCCGCGTCGAGTTCGCCGGCGGCGACCTTGGCAGCGATGGCTTCCTTGACGGATGCCTTGAGTGCGTCATCCGCGTTCTGGCGCTCGATCTTGTCGGCGATCTGGTAGACGGCCCCCAGCTGGTCGTACGCGAGAGCGGCGACGGCGTCGTAGGTGGCCGGCTGGTAGGACGGGAACACCGGGTAGGCGCCGGTCGGCTTGGCGGCCGAGGCGGCAACCTTCTGCTGCGCTTCGATGAGCTGCTTGATGAAGGGCTTCGAGGCTTCGATGCCCTCGGCGATGACCTCTTCGTTCGGCTTGATGGCGCCGCCCTTGATGAGGTCCCAGGCGTTGTCGGTGGCTTCGGCCTCGATCATCATGATCGCGACATCCTGCGCGCCGTTGGCGTCGGTCACGACGCGGCCGGCGACGACCATGCTGAACACGGCGTCAACGATCTGCGAGTGCTTCGGGAAGGCAACCCACTGGCCGGAGCCGTTCTCGTCGGGGATGAGGGCGACGCGGACGCCACCGATCGGGCCCGAGAAGGGGAGGCCGGCGAGCTGGGTCGACATCGACGCCGCGTTGATCGCGAGCACGTCGTAGTACTCGTCGGGCGCGATGGCCAGAACGGTGACGACGACCTGGATCTCGTTGCGGAGACCGTCGACGAACGACGGGCGCAGCGGCCGGTCGATCAGACGGCAGGTGAGGATCGCCTCGGTCGACGGGCGACCTTCGCGACGGAAGAAGCTGCCCGGGATGCGTCCGGCAGCGTACATGCGCTCCTCGACGTCGATGGTGAGGGGGAAGAAATCGAAGTTTTCCTTCGGGTTCTTGCTGGCGCTCGTGGCGGAGAGAAGCATGGTCTCTTCGTCGATGTAGGCGGCGGCCGAGCCCTGCGCCTGCTGGGCGAGACGCCCGGTTTCGAAACGGATGGTGCGTGTGCCGTACTTGCCGTTATCGATAACGGTTTCGGCGAACGTGATTTCTGGACCCTCCATGTGGGGGTTCTCTCCTTTGGTTTTTTGCTTCTCGCCATTCTGGCGACGAAGACTCGGTTGCCCGTATGGCGCGCGAGCTGGACGCGGAGGAGAAGGGCACGTGCTGGCCACCAGTAGAAATTCACCAACCGCGGCTGTCGCCGCCGGGTTGGGAAACCACCACCGAGGACCAGCCTGCTGCCGGTCTGCTCCGTATTGAGCGTGATTCTGCGTGGTCACTCCGAAGATTGACCGTCTCAAGCCTAACAGAACACGCTCAGCCCTCCGGGAGCACCGCGTCGAACACCGGGCCGTCGACGCAGACCAGCGGCCCCTCGACGGCGGGATCCGTAGCCACCGGCGCGGCGCATCCGTGGCAGTAGCCAAGGCCGCAGGCCATGTGGGCCTCCAGCGAGACCTGCACCGGCACCCCCCACTCGGCGCCGAGTTCGGCGGCCAGGCGGGCGAGCACACCGGCGCCGCAGACCAGGATCACGTCGGGCGGGGCCCCGGCGAAGAGCCCGCGCAGGCGTTCGCCGAGCGCCGCGAGCGCACTCGAGCCGTCGTCGTCGGTGACGGGGATGACCGTGGCGCCGAGTTCGGCGCAATCGGCCGACCCGATCAGGTTGGCCCGCGACCGTCCGCTGAGCACGACCGTGGCGTCGATGCCGAGCCGGGCGGCGTCTTCGACCGAGCCCATGATGGCGCAGACGCCGACCCCGCGGCCGATCATCAGGGCCGTGCGGGCGGGCCGCGGGCCGGCGGCATCCGGGCCGGCGGCATCCGGAAACTCGAAGCCGCGGCCCAGCGGACCGGTGACCAGGAGGCGCTCCCCCACGCCCACGTCGACGAGCGCGGTGGTGCCGCGGCCGGCCACGCCGTAGATCACCTCCACGGTGCCCTGCTCAGGGTGCCGCCGGTGGATGGCCATCGGCCGGGGGAGCAGGATGCGCTCCCCCAGCGCCGGCGGCACGGTGATCATCAGGAACTGTCCGGCCAGGGCGGTCGTCGCAATGGTGGCGCTGGCCAGCACGAGCCGGCGGTACCGCTCCCCCACGACCTCGTGCACGAGAACGGCGGCGTCGTCCCAGACCGGGTCGGGCCGGGGCATCCGTTCGGGCGGGCGCACCGCGATGAGACCGGCGAGCGCGGCCTCGTCGGCGGCGGCGAAGGCCTGTTGGCGGCGCAGGACGGCGAGGCGTTCCGCGACTGTCGCGGTTGTACCGGTCATCAGGCTCTCCACAGTTCGATCAGTTCGGCGATGTCAGCCGCGGCGGCGCCCTCACAGCGCTCCTGCAGCGCGCGGATGATTTCGACCATGGCGAACGGGCGTCCGAAGCTGGCCGTGCCGACCTGCACCGCGCGGGCGCCGACCGAGAAGTAGTCGAGGGCGTCGTCGGCTGTTTCGATGCCGCCGCAGGCGATCACCGGGATGTCGACCGCCCGGGCGGCCAGCCAGACCAGCCGCAGCACGACGGGTCGGATGTTTGGTCCGGACAGGCCGCCGATGACGTTGCCGAGGACGGGGCTGCGGGTGTCGGCCGTGAGCGGCAGCGCGGGGATGGAGTTGGCCACGCAGACGGCGTCGGCGCCGGCCGCCTCGGCTGCCTGGGCGCAGTCCGCGATCGAGGAGACGAGCACGGGCAGCTTGACGATCAGGGGTTTGTCGGTCTCGCGCCGGACGGCCTGCACGACCGTCCCGATGGCGTCGGGGTCGGAGCCGATGTCGGTGCCGTGGCGGTCGAGGTTCGGACAGGAGACGTTGAGCTCGTAGGCGTCGCCCGCGCCCCGCAGGCCGCGCACGACGGGGGCGTATTCGCCGGGCCGGTGGCCGCCGACGCTGACGATCACGGGCACGCCGAGCGCGAGGTAGAGCGGATGCTGCGCCGCGAGGTAGCCGGCGGCGCCGCGACTCGGGATGCCGACGCTGTTGACCATCCCGGCCCGGAGCTCGGTCAGGCGATGCGCCGCGTTGCCGCCGCGCGGGGTGCCGAACACGGTCTTGGTGACGACGGCGCCGAGCTCGGCGACGGGGATCAGTCGGCCGAGCGCGGGCCCGAAGCAGCCCGAGGCAGGCATGACCGGGTTGGCGAGGGTGAGGCTGCCGATTCGCACCGAGAGGTTGACCGCCTCGAAGGCGCGGCGGGCGTCGAAGAAGGCGCGGCGCGCATCCGTCGGGGGCATAGGGGGTGCGATGGTCATGGTGCCTGCTTCCGCGGGTGGTTCACGGTCGGGCGACGGATGCCGCGAGCCGGCCGTTCTCGGCCTCGGCCTTCAGAGAGGCGTGCGTGGGTGCCTCGGGAACGTGGGCCGGGCGGTTCGCGGCCAGCTCCTTGCGGAGCACAGGCACCACCTCGCCGCCGAGGATGTCGAGCTGCTCGAGCACGGTCTTCAGCGGCAGTCCGGCGTGGTCCATCAGGAACAGCTGGCGCTGGTAGTCGCCGAAGTAGTCGCGCATGCCGGCGTAGCGGTCGATGATCTGCTGCGGGCTGCCGACGGTCAGGGGCGTCCGCTCGGTGAACTCCTCGAGGCTCGGGCCGTGGCCGTAGACCGGGGCGTTGTCGAAGTAGGGCCGGAATTCGTCGACCGCTTCCTGCGAGTTCGTGCGCATGAAGACCTGGCCGCCGAGGCCCACGATGGCCTGGTCGGCGCGGCCGTGGCCGTAGTGCTCGAACCGGGCCCGGTAGAGGCCGATCAGCTGGAGGTAGTGCTCCCGGGGCCAGAAGATGTTGTTGGCGAAGAAGCCGTCCCCGTAGAACGCGGCCTGCTCGGCGATCTCCGGGCTGCGGATGCTGGCGTGCCAGACGAAGGGCGGCACCCCGTCGAGGGGACGCGGCGTCGACTGGAACCCCTGCAACGGGGTGCGGAACTGGCCCTCCCAGTCCACGACGTCCTCGCGCCAGAGCCGGCGCAGCAGGGCATAGTTCTCCAGCGCGAGCGGGATGCCCTGGCGGACATCCTGGCCGAACCACGGGTAGACCGGGCCGGTGTTGCCGCGGCCGAGCATCAAGTCGACTCGACCGTCGGAGAGGTGCTGCAGCATGGCGAAGTCCTCGGCGATCTTGACCGGGTCGTTCGTCGTGATCAGGGTCGTGGCCGTGGAGAGGATGATGTGCTCGGTCTTCGCGGCGATGTAGCCGAGCATCGTCGTCGGAGAAGACGGCACGAACGGCGGGTTGTGGTGCTCGCCGGCCGCGAAGACGTCGAGTCCGACCTCTTCGGCCTTCCGGGCGATGGCGACCATGGCGGTGATGCGCTCGTGCTCGGTGGGGGTGCGGCCGGTCGTGGGGTTGGCCGTGAGGTCACCCACGGTGAAGATCCCGAATTGCATGTGCAGCCTCCCACTCGCGCGGCGCGCAGAGACGAGTCTATTCGCTGGCCCGCCTCACGGAGCCGGCCAGGCGGTCGAGCGAATGCTGGATGGCAACCGCCGCGGCCCCACGGGCCCAGGAAGAGACCCCACTGTCGTCGACGACGATCGTCAGCGGCGTCGCCGCCGGGTCGCGGTCGGCTCGGGCAGCGGCGATGACGTCCTCGGATGCCTGCGCCCACAGTCCGATCCCCTCGCCGGAGAGCACGATCGTGTCAAGCATCCCGATATTGGCAATCACCGCGATCAACCGGCCCAGGGCGCGGCCGGTGGCGGTGACGACGGATGCCGCAGCTCGGTTCCCCTCCACCGCCAGCCGGAGCACCTCGTCGTAGCCGACCTCGCGGCCGAGGGCCACGCTGACCTGGGCGGACACGCTCTGGCTCGTGAGCATGGCCTGCGAGCAGCCGCGGTGTCCCTCGGGGCAGAGTGGCCCGTTTGGGTCGAGCGGGATGTGCCCGCCGAGGCCCAGGCCGCTGTCGACCGTCACGATCACCCGGTCATGGACGACCAGTCCGTAGCCGACGCCGACGCCGACGGTCAGAACCGCGAAGGTCGGGGCACCCCGGACCGCTCCGAACCACTGTTCCGCGGAGGTGAGCGCGACGACGTCGTTCTCGATCGTGACTGGGATTCCCAGCAGGTGCTCGAGCTGCGCGGCCAGGTCCACGTCGTGCCAGCCCAGGAAAGGCGCCCGGGTCACGACCCGGGCGCCGGTGACGTGCCCGCCCACGCAGACGCCGAGCCCGGACAGGCCGTCCGGGCCGCCGAGCTCGCGCACGACTTCCTCGATCCTCGCCACGACGTGTTCGACTGCGTGGCCGGCCAGCAGCCGCCGGGCCGAGCCCAGTTGGTTGGCACGCAGGTCGGTGAGCACCCCGAATACGTCGTCGCCGGCGAGCTTCACCCCGACGAATCGGCTGGCATCCACCCGCACGTCCAGCGGACGGGCCGGACGCCCGACGGTTCCGTCGGGCTCTTCGCTGGCCTCGACGAAGAGGCCCCGGTCGAGGAACGGCTTGCTCAGCCGGGTGAGGCTGGCCGGCGACAGTCCGAGACGACGGCCGAGGTCGCCGCGAGAAATCGGGCCGTGGATGAGCACGGCGCGCGCGAGTTCCCGAGAGGTCTCGCTCACCGTCGACGGTGTATCCGTGGTCATATCCGCTCCCCGAGGTGCTATTTGTTCCATAATGGCATGAATGGACTGCCTCCGATGGAATTTTGGCCCCTCAATGGCACAGAATTCTGGAGTTGACGTCCTATTCTTTTTGCCGTAGAAAGATTCTAGCAGTGACATGACGGCCTAAGGAGCCCCGCAATGACGGATACGACGACGTACCAGACCCCCTCCCGGCGACGGCATCGGGGGCGGAAGTTCGGCACGCTGGAGCGATCCGTGGCACTCCTCCTGGCCGGAATGCTCGGCCTCGGCGCCCTCAGCGGCTGCGTCCCGGGCGAGACGGACGCCGTCACCCTCGATTTCTTCCAGTTCAAATCCGAGGCCATCGCTGACTTCGATGGCATCATCGCCGATTTCGAGGCCGAGAACCCCGGCATCCGGGTGACGCAGAACGCCGTCCCCGACGCGGACACCGCCATCCGCACCCTGCTGGTCAAAGACAAGGTGCCCGATGTGATCAGCCTGAACGGATCGGGCAACTTCGGCCAGCTCGCACGGGCGGGCGTCTTCCACGACTTCACCGGCGACCCCATTCTCGATCAGATCAACCCGGCCGTGCAGGACATCGTCGGAGCCCTCGGCTCCCACGAGAACGAGGTGAACGCCCTCGGCTTCGTGAACAACGGCAACGGCGTGCTCTACAACCGCGACATCTTCGCCGCGCAAGGCATCGAGATCCCCACCACCTGGGACGAACTGATCGCCGCCTGCGACGCCCTCCAGGCGGCCGGAATCGCCCCGTTCTACGGCACCGCAGCCGACGCTTGGACGGTGCAATCCCCGCTGAACGGTCTCGGCGCCCAGCTCGGCGGCGACGACTTTTTCCCCGACCTCCGCGCGGAGGGTGCGGAGGTCGGTCCCGACTCGGCCGTCTCGTTCGCGAAGAACTACGACGAGACGTTCGAGAAGCTGCAGACACTGTATTCCTACGCGCAGGACGGCTACCTCGGCCGCACCTACGAAGACGGCAACCTGGCCTTCGCGAACGGGGAATCGGCCATGCTGATGCAGGGGATCTGGGCACTCAGCCCGATCCTGGCCAACAACCCCGACATCAGCGTCGGCGGTTTCCCCTACCCCGTGACGGATGACCCGGCCGACATCGAGCTCGTCTCCGGTGTCGACGTGGCCATCGCCATCGGCCGTGATACGCCGCACCTCGCCGAGGCGCAGCTGTTCGTGGACTTCCTTTTCCAGAAGGAGGTGCTCAACTCCTTCGCAGCCTCTCAGAACATGTTTTCGACGGCCCGTGACGCGGCCGAGAACACCAACCCGGCCCTGGCGGAACTGCAACCGTACTTCCAGGCCGGCCAGATCACCGGCTTCATCGATCACCAGATCCCGGCGAGCATCCCGCTCGGGCCGATCGTGCAGCAGTTCCTGACGGACACGAACAGCGCGAACGCGCTGGCCACACTCGACAACGAGTGGCGCAAGGTCGCGTCACGCACCACCTCGACCCGAAGCGGAGACTAACAATGGCTACTCCCGTCCTGACCCGGCCACGGCCGGAGCGCACGCCCCGAGTATCCCGGCCGAGCACCGTGCGACGTCGCGTCGGCGCCACCCCGCGCGCCTTCTACTGGATGGTCGTCCCCGCGGTCGCCGTCTTCGCGCTGTTGCATACCGTCCCGGTGCTCATCGGCGTCTTTTTCTCCTTCACCAACTACGCCGGCTTCGGCTCGTGGGACTTCGTCGGGTTCGGCAACTTCCTCGCCCTGTTCCAGGATGACCGGGTGCTGAAGGCCTACGGATTCACCTTCGGGTTCGCCATCGTCGCCACCATCCTCACCAACGTGATCTCTCTGGCCATCGCGGTCGGGCTCAACGCGAAGATCGCGTTCCAGTCCACCTTCCGCGGCATCTTCTTCATCCCCTACGTGCTCGCGATCCTGGTCGTCGGCTACGTCTTCCAGTATTTCTTCGCCAACTCGCTGCCCCGGATCCTGTCGAACGTCCCGGTGTTCCGTGACAACATCCTGACCAACCCGGACTGGGCGTGGACGGCCATCGTCGCCCTCGCCGTCTGGCAGGCCTGCGCGTTCGCGATCATCCTCTATCTGGCCGGGCTGCAAACGATTCCTCAGGAGCTCTACGAGGCATCCGCCATCGACGGCGCCACGCCGGGACGGCAGTTCCGGTCGATCACGTTCCCCATGATCAGCGCCTTCTTCACCATCAACATGGTGCTCAGCCTGAAGGGGTTCCTGCAGACCTTCGACCACATCGTCGCCCTCACCGCCGGGGGGCCGGGAACCTCGACCGAATCGATCACCCTGCTCATCTTCCGGGGCGGCTTCCAGGGCGGCGAGTTCGCCTACCAGTCCGCCAACGCGGTCCTGTTCGTCGTCGTCATCATGCTCGTCTCGTTCCTGCAGTTCCGAATTCTCCAGCGCAAGGAGGCCGACTTCTAATGGCTATCACCATCGACTCCCCCGCCACAGTCGAACCCGTGTCCCTCCGCATCGAGCGGGACCCGCGTGGAGTCCGGCGTATCACCGGCAACCGCACCCGGATCAACTGGTGGGCCACGGCGCTGATCGCGATCTGCGCGATCACCGTGCTCGTGCCGCTCTATTTCGCGGTGATCACCGCGCTGAAGACCCCCGACCAGCTCGGCGGCACCGGATTCGAACTGCCCACCGGTTTCCACTGGCAGAACTTCGTCGACGCCTGGACGCTGACCCGGTTCCCGCAGGCGCTGCTGAACACGGCCCTGATCACCGTCGGCGCCGTCGTGCTCACCCTGTTGACGAACTCGCTGGTGGCCTATGCCATCGCCCGCAACCTGCACAAGCCGTTCTTCAAGGGCGTCTACTTCTACCTGCTGTCCGCGATCTTCATCCCGTTCCCGATCATCATGCTCCCGGTTGTGAAGGAGACGGCCCTGTTCGGCCTCGACAACCAGGTCGGGCTGATCCTGCTCTACGCGGTGTTCGGGCTCTCCCTCAACGTCTTCATCTACGTCGCGTTCATCAAGTCGATCCCGATCGAGCTTGAGGAGGCGGCCTACACCGACGGGGCGACCACCTGGCGGGTGTACTGGCAGATCATCTTCCCACTGCTGACCCCGATGAACGCGACCGTCGGCATCCTCACCTGCGTCTGGGCGTGGAACGACTTCATCCTGCCGCTCGTCGTGCTCTCCGACCCGGCGGCGCGCACCCTGCAGCTTTCCCAGTTCGTGTTCCAGGGCCAGTTCAACACCAACTACTCGGCCGCGTTCGCCTCGTACCTGATGGCCATGGCCCCGCTGCTGATTGTGTACATTTTTGCCCAGCGCTGGGTCATCTCCGGCGTGATGAGAGGATCGATCAAATGACAAACACCGCACCGACGGCCTCCCCTGAGACCGGCGCCCCCTGGTGGGCCAGCGCCGTCGTCTACCAGGTGTACCCGCGCAGCTTCGCGGACTCCGACGGTGACGGGATCGGCGACCTCGGCGGCATCCGTTCGAAGCTCGACTACCTCGCCGAACTCGGTGTCGACGCGGTCTGGCTGTCCCCCGTCTACCCGTCGCCGCAGCACGACAACGGCTACGACATCAGCGACTACCAGGACATCGAACCGGTCTTCGGCAGCCTGGCGGAGTTCGATTTGCTGCTGGCCGAGGCTCATGAGCGCGGCCTCAAGATCGTGATGGACCTGGTGGTGAACCACACCAGCGACGAGCACGCCTGGTTCCGGGAATCCCGCTCGTCGCTGACGAATCCGAAGCGCGACTGGTACTGGTGGCGCAAGCCGCGGGCCGACGGCGGCCCGCCGAACGGCTGGGGCAGCGCCTTCAGCGGCCCGGCCTGGACCCTCGATCCGGCGACCGGCGAGTACTACCTGCACCTGTTCGCGAAGCAGCAGCCCGACCTCAACTGGGAGAACCCCGAGGTGCGACAGGCGGTCTACCTGATGATGAACTGGTGGCTGGACCGCGGCGTCGACGGCTTCCGGATGGACGTGATCAACTTCATCGCCAAGCAGGTCGAGCTGATCGACGGGCCGACTCCGGCCACCGGAGGCGGCTCCCCGATGGGTGCGCAGATCCACGAGTTCCTGCAGGAGATGCACCGAGAGGTCTTCGACGGGCGCGAAGGCCGGCACCTCACCGTCGGCGAGATGCCCGGTGTGAGCACCGCCGACGCCCGGCTGTTCACCGACCCGGCCCGGCGCGAGGTCGACATGATATTCCAATTCGAGCATGTAGGCCTGGACCAGGGTGAGCACAAGTTCGACGTGCTCCCCCGCAGCCTGCCGGCACTGAAGCAGAGCCTGTCCCGCTGGCAGGACGGCCTCGCCGCCACCGGCTGGAACAGCCTCTACCTGAACAACCACGACCAACCCCGACTGGTGTCCCGTTTCGGCAACGACACCGAGTACCGCTACGAGTCGGCGACGCTCTGGGCGCTGGTGCTCCACCTACATCGCGGCACGCCCTACATCTACCAGGGCGAGGAGATCGGCATGACCAACGTGCGGTTCGACACCATCGACGATTACCGCGACCTCGAGTCCCTCAACCACTACCGCGAGGCCGTGGACGAGTTCGACCTGGACCCGGGCACCGTGCTTGCCGGCGTGCAGACCATGGGCCGCGACAACGCGCGCACCCCCATGCAGTGGGATGCCTCGCCGCAGGCCGGCTTCACCGCCGGCACGCCGTGGCTGGCCGTGAACCCGAACAGCACTCATCTCAACGTGGCCGCCGACCTCGCGGGCGAGCGGAGCGTGTTCCGCTTCTACCAGCACCTGATCAGACTGCGGCACGCCAACGAGACGGTCGCCCTCGGCGACTTCACCCTCCTCGAACCCGACCACGAGGCGCTCTACGCCTTCACCCGCACCCAGGGTGACGAGACGCTGCTCGTCGTCGCGAACGCATCCGATGCCCCGCTCACCGACCCGCTTTCGATGGACGTCTCCGGCGCGGAATTGGTTCTGTCCAACTACCCGGTCAGGGTGGATGCCGCCGCACCGGCCGCGATCACGGTGCTGCGCCCGTGGGAGGCGCGCCTCTACCGGCTGTAGGTTGCCTCGGCCCGCCGGGGCCGAGGGTCCTCACGGCGCACCAGCTTGAACGCCGTGAGGATGAGGCCGCCGATCACTCCGAGTACGGCGCCGCTCCCGTTTGCGACCAGATCGCGCACATCCGGGACCCGGGTCGGCAGGAACTGCTGGATGAACTCGATCGATCCCGTGAGCAGGACGGCGACGACGATCGCCAGCCACCACAGCCGGCGTCCGAACAGGAGTAACAGGAACACACCGATCGGGATGAACATGGCGATGTTGGCCGCGAATTCGACCCGCCCGTAGGTGATCCAGTCGGTGGCGTCGTGCCGGTCGAAGAATCGAAGCGCCCGCAGCAGCAGCTCGTTGTTGCCACTGTCGAGCGGCTGCGGCCCGAGGGTCACCCAGCCCACGGACGCCAGGTAGGCGAGCGTGACCAGGGACAGGACGGGATGGCGATGCAGCATGGCTCCATCCTCCCCGCTCGTTGCTGGGGGTCCACCCGGTGCACCGTCCCCGAACGGCGACAATGGGGCTATTGCTTGCCCAGGGCAGCCTTTTCCTCGGCGATGAGCTCGTCGCGGAGGGTGTCGTCGAAAACGCGTTTGGCCTCGATCCCGACCACGGAGTGGCGACGGCCGTAGAGGAAGTACACGGCGATTCCGATGGCGAGCCACACCGCGAAGCGCACCCAGGTGAGCGTCGTCAGGTTGAGCATCAGCCAGAAGCAGAGCGCCGCAGACAGGATCGGCAGGAAGGGAGAGAAGGGCACCTTGAAGGCTCGGGGCAGGTCGGGGCGCTTCTTGCGCAGCACGACCACGGCGATGCTGACCAGCACGAAGGCCGACAGCGTGCCAATGTTGATCATTTCCTCGAGCACGCCCACGTCGGTGAAGCCGGCGATCAGGGCGACCGCGGCGCCGGAGATGATCTGCACCCGGGCGGGCGTTCCGCGCTTGGACGAGGTGACGCTCAGACCGCGGGGCAGCAGGCCATCCCGGCTCATGGCGAAGAGCACGCGGGAGAGGCCGAGGAGCAGCACCATGATCACGGTGGTCAGCCCCACGAGGATGCCGACCGAGATGACCTGGGCGGCCCAGCCCGCGCCGACCGAGATGAACGCCGTCGCGAGCGAGGCGTTGGGGTCGTCGGCGAGGACCGTGTAGGGAACCATGCCGGTGAGCACGAGGCTGACGCCGAGGTACAGCACCGTCACGATGGCCAGACCGGCGAAGATGCCGCGCGGCAGGGTCTTCTGCGGGTTCTTGACCTCTTCCGCGCTGGTGGCGACCACATCGAAGCCGATGAACGCGAAGAAGACGAGCGAGGCGCCGGCGAGCAGGCCGAACAGCCCGTACTGGGCCGGCTGAGCGCCGGTCATGAACGAGAAGAGGGACTGCATCCAGACATCGCCGTCGCCGCCCGTGGACGGCACGGCCTCGGGAATGAACGGCGTGTAGTTCTTCGGGTTGATGAAGAAGGCGCCCACAACGATCACGAACAGCACGATCGCGACTTTGAGGATGGTGAAGATGCTGGCGACGCGCGCCGACAGCTTGGTGCCCAGCACCAGCAGGGTGGTGAAGACGGCGACGATGACGAACGCACCCCAACTGACCTGCAGACCGAAGACCGGGATCGTGGCCGGGACATCCCAGTTCCAGAGTGCGAAGACCTCGCTCAGGTAGATCCCCCAGTACTTCGCGATCACGGCCGCGGCGGTGAGCATCTCAAGGATCAGGTCCCAGCCGATGATCCAGGCGAGCAGCTCGCCGAGGGTCGCGTACGTGAAGGTGTACGCCGAACCGGCCACCGGGACCGCCGAGGCGAATTCCGCGTAACACATGATGGCCAGGGCGCAGGTGATCGCGGCGAGCAGGAACGCCAGGGTGACGGATGGCCCGGCGTAGCTTCCGGCCGCTTTCGCACCGACCGAGAAGATTCCGGCGCCGACGGCGACCGCGACTCCCATGATCATGAGGTCCCAGGTGCCCAGCGTGCGCTTGAGGCTGTGGCCCTTCTCGAGGGAGTCGGCCATGGAGGCTTCGATACTCTTGGTGCGCCAGACGCTCATAACTGGGTGCTTCCGTTCCGTTGGGTACCGGTCAATGTTAGGCCCCCGCCGGGTTTTCCCGCCCCGGCCGTCCGACTGCCCGGAGCGCCGAGTCCGTCGAGTCCGCTCGCCGGCGGTGACCCCGCCCCGAACGAATTCGACGGAGATTTTGCCGAAATCGTGCCCGATTGCGCTGATAGAACGGTATTCCATGAGAATCTCCGTCGAATTCGTTGGGGCGTCACGCAGCCGGAGGATCGGCCCTCCCTCGCCTAGCATTGAGCGGTGCCCACCGACCTCCGCCACTCCCCAGGGGCCCGGGTCGGCCTGTCGATCGCCGTGGCCACCGGGCTCTACGGCCTCTCGTTCGGCGCCCTCGCGGTCTCGTCGGGACTCGACGTCTGGCAGACGTCGGCGCTGAGCCTGCTCCTCTTCTCCGGGGGATCCCAGTTCGCCTTCATCGGGGTGATCGCCGGCGGCGGCAGCGGTGCGGCGGCCGCCGGCGCGGCGGCGCTCCTCGGCATCCGTAACGGGGTGTACGGGATGCAGCTGAATGCCCTGCTGCACCCTCGTGGCTGGCGCCGCTTCGCCGCCGCCCACGTCACCATCGACGAGTCACTCGCCACGAGCACCGGGCAGACCATGCTCCTCGAGCAGAAACGGGGGTTCTGGGTGGCCGGCCTGGGCATCTTCGTGCTCTGGAACGTGTTCACCCTGATCGGAGCGCTCGCGGGCGACGCCTTGGGTGACCCGAAGCAGTGGGGCCTCGACGGGGCAGCGGTCGCGGCGTTCCTCGGGCTGCTCTGGCCACGGCTGCGGTCGAGGGAGGCCGGGGCGATCGCCGTGGCCTGCGCCCTCGCCACCATGCTGGCCGTGCCGTTCGTGCCGCCGGGCGTGCCGATCCTGGTGGCGGCCGTCGTTGCCGGGGCCATCGGCTGGTTCGGGTTTCGGCACGGGCCCGACGGTGAGGGGCTCGAACCCGACTTGGACCCCTATCCCGCGCCGCAGGGCCGGCCCGGGCCGACGGATGCGCAGGCGACCCGATGAGCGTCTGGGTCTGGATCCTGGTGGCCTGCGCGGCGGCATTCGTCACGAAGCTGCTCGGCTATCTCGTGCCGCGGAAGTTGCTCGCCAACGCGCGCATCGCCCGCGTCGCCGGCACTCTGACGATCGGCCTGCTGGCCTCCCTGACGGTGGCGAACACCGTGGCCACCGGCCAGGAGCTGGTCGTCGACGCCCGGCTCGGCGCCCTCGTCGCCGCGGCGATCGCGCTCTGGCTCAAAGCCCCGTTCCTGGTGGTGGTCATCGTGGGCGCCGCCGCGGCCGCGGGACTGCGGCTCCTGGGTGCGGCCTAGGGTCGCTCACGCTCACCTGTTGCCCGTTCGGACAACTGTTGCCGGCACACCGGCAACGGATGTCCGATCCGGCAACGATTGCGGGCCGGGCCGGGCCGGGCCGCCGGTGGCGGTAGGGTTTTCGGAACGGCTAGCTGCCGACCACGTTTTTCAATGTTGAAGAAATGAGTGTGTGATGAGCGGAAAATACGAGCTCTACGCAGAACGATCCGGCGGATATCAGTTTCGGCTGAAGGCCAACAACGGCGAAGTGATCGCGACCTCCGAGAGCTACCATTCCAAGGCGGAGGCCCTCAAGGGCATCGAGGCGCTGAAGACCCACGTCAAGTCGCACGTGGTCGACATGACGGAACCGGACGCCTGAGCCGAGTTCGCGTCCGGCGTCGAACCAATTCGACGGAGATTCTCCTGGAAACAGGGTATTTCCACGGTTGTGAGCCCGTTTCGGGCAAAATCTCCGTCGAATTCGTTCGGGGCGGAGGTCTCGCTGTGCGACAACCGCCCGGAGCGCCTAGCCGGCCCTGAGCAGTTCGGCGGCGAGGTGCTCGCCGATCAGGAGCTGAGCAGCGAGCAGTTCCAGCGTGCGCTCACGACCGGGTGAGGTGGCCATGTCGGCGCCCGTGTGAGCGGAGGCGATCGGCTGCAGCATGACCTCGTCGACCCCGAACTGCGCCGCGAGGGCACGGATGCGCGCGGCTGCGGCGACGGGTTCGTCGATGATCCAGGCGGCCGTCATCCGTTCGACCATCTCGAGCAGCGCCGGGGCCATCGGCGCGGCGGCGGCCTCTTCGACCGTTGCGAGCGGGCCGAGCGGAAGGCCCGATCGCAGCCGCGCCATCTGCTGCATCTGAGGCAGCGCGAGGGCGAGGGCTTCGCCTCTGGTGTCGGCGACCGACACGTTCAGGGTGAGGATCGTGCGCGGCGCGTCGAGGGTCTCGCTGGGTGTGAACCCGCGGCGGTACAGCTCGAGGGCCGCCGTGGTGCCGTCGCCGGCGAAGTGGTTGGCGAACACGTAGGGCATGCCCTGCCGGGCGGCGAGCCGGGCCGAGTAGTCGCTGGAGCCGAGCAGCCAGATTTCGGGTATCCCCGTGGCGGCCGGTGTCGCGTGCAGGGTGTACTCCCGGCCGGAGGTGAGGCTGAGCGACGCCCCGTCGGGGTGTAACAGCGCCGCGATGTCGGCGATGTTGCGCGGGAACGCGTCGACCTCGCTGACGGCTCCGCTCGAGCGCAGCAGCGCGGTGATCATCGGGTCGCTGCCGGGCGCCCGGCCCAGTCCCAGGTCGATGCGGCCGGGGTACGCGGCCTCGAGGATGCCGAACTGCTCGGCGATCACCAGCGGTGAGTGGTTCGGCAGCATGACACCCCCGGCGCCGACCCGGATGCGTTCGGTCTGGGCCGCGAGGATGCCGATCAGCACGGGCGGGTTCGTCGACGCGACCGCCTGCATGTTGTGGTGCTCCGCCACCCAGTAGCGGGTGTAACCGAGCCGGTCCGCGCTCCGGGCGAGGTGCACGGCTGCCGCGATTGCGTGTGCGGAGCTCTGCGAGGTGCGGACGGGGATCAGATCGAGCACGGAGAGGCTCAGCGGGGAGGTAGACATCGTTGGTGGAAACCGCGCCGGGCCCGGGGATATTCCCGCATTCCGCACCCCCGGACAAACGAAACGGGCCGCCACCCGAAAGGTGACGACCCGTTTGTAAGAAGATCGCGGTGTCTTCGAAAAGTGCCTTAGCGGCGCAGTCCGAGGCTGCCGATCAGCGTGCGGTACCGAGTGATGTCGACATCCGACAGGTAACCGAGCAGACGACGGCGCTGACCAACCATGAGAAGCAGGCCACGACGCGAGTGGTGGTCGTGCTTGTGCTCTTTCAGGTGCTCCGTGAGGTCCAGGATGCGCTGCGTGAGCATTGCAATCTGAACTTCGGGGGACCCGGTGTCGCCTGGGTGGGTAGCGTACTTTTCGATGATCGCCTTCTTTGCATTAGCTTCGAGTGCCATAGATGGGATCCCCTTTCTCTCACTGCGCGGTGCCCGGGGCCGAATGCCTGGGCTCTCTTGATCCGCGGCCGTCAAACGGCAACCGTCCGAGTTTAGCAGAGTCCGGATGGTCAGAAGATGCGGGCGGCGATCTCGGCCGGGGCGGCGAGCAACCCCTCGATCTCGTCGTCGAGGCGCACCAGGGTGAGGGATGCTCCCGCCATGTCCAGCGAGGTGCAGTACTCGCCGACGTAGCTGCGGCCCACGGTGATCCCCCGCGCGGCGAGCTGCTCGTGCGCCCGCCCGAACAGAATGTAGAGCTCGCTGATCGGGGTGCCGCCGAGGCCGTTGATCATCAGGGCCACCCGATCCCCCGACACGTACGGCAGGTCACTCACGACCGCGTCGAGCATCTCGTCGGTCATTTCGTTCGCGGTGGTCAGCTTCGCGCGGCGCCGGCCCGGTTCACCATGGATGCCCACGCCCACCTCAATCTCATCCTCCCCCAGTTCGAACAGGGGCGATCCCTTCGAGGGCGGGGTGCAGGAGGTGAGCGCGATTCCCATGGTGCGGGTGACGCTGTCCACCTTCTCGCCGATCCGCACGCACTCCTCGAGGTCGGCGCCGGCCTCGGCCGCCGCCCCAACGGCCTTCATCACGAAGAAATTGCCCGCCACGCCGCGGCGCCCCACGGTGTAGGTGGAGTCCTGCACGGCGACGTCATCGTCGATGAACAGGGTCTTCACGGTGATGCCGTCGGCCTCGGCCATCTCCTGGGCCATCTCGAACGCCATCCGGTCGCCGGTGTAGTTGTTGACCAGCAGCAGCACCCCCTTCGGCGACGCCAGGAGTTTGGTGGTCTCGTAGACGTAGTCCATGGGCGGCGCGGCGAAGACGTCACCCGGGCACGCGGCATCCAGCATGCCCCGGCCCACCGTCATGACGTGCGCCGGCTCGTGGCCGGACCCGGATCCTTGGATGATCGAGACCCGATTCGGGCTGGGGCTGTCGGACCGCATGATCAGGTTGTACTCCGGCACGTAGCGCAGCGTGTCGGGGTTCGCGGCGGCGATGCCCTTGAGCATGTCGGGCACGAACTGCTTCGGGTCGTTGACGAATTTCTTCATGGTTCCCTCCTCCTGGTGCCGTTGATGGTTGTGAGTCAGAGGTCGTCGCGCGAGGACCATTCCCGGCTGAGACGCTCCAGGATGACCGCCACGGCGACCGCTCCGGGATCGGGCGAGCCGATGCTGCGTTCCCCGGTGTAGCTGGCCCGGCCGCGACGGGCCTGCAGCATGCTCGTGGCATCCGCGCTCAATCGTGCGACCACGGCGATCCTGGCGAGGATGGCCTCCGGGTCGCTGCCGGCGGCGACCTCGGCTTCGAGCGCATCCGTGGCCGGCACGAGGGCGTCAAGCAGGGTTTTGTCGCCGAGGTCGGCCTTGCCGCGGGCCTTGATCCCGTCGGCGGCGGCCCGGAGCATCGCCACCACGTCGGTGCCGCTCAGTTCCTCTTTGCCCGACACCGCCGCGGCCGAGCGCAGAAATGCGGTGCCCCAGAGGGGACCGGAGGTGCCGCCGATACGCCCGGAGATGACCAGCGCCACCTTCTTCAGGAAGGCCGAGGGGCTGGAGCGGTCGAAGCCGTCCCAGTCGGCGAGCACGATCTCGAACCCGCGGGCCAGGGAGAACCCAAAGTCGCCGTCACCGACGACGGCGTCGAGGTCCCCGAATTCCCGCTCGTTGTCGACGGCCGTGCGGGCAATACTGTGGACGACGAATTCGGTGTCGGACAGTGCTGAGCGGGTCATCGGTTCTCCAGATCGGGGGCAGTGAGATCGGGGGCAGTGAGGTCGGGGGCAGGAGTGGTCAGGATGGCGACGAAATCGGGCAGGTCGACGAAGAATTCCGGCTCCAGACCCAGCGTGTCGACGAGCGTCACGGTGGTGGGGCCGCCGGGGTCCCCCAGCGAGGACACCACCAGGGATGCCCCGGTGAAGTCCTCGTCCGCGGTGTAACCGCTGACCGTGATGACGGTGCGGAGCCCCGCGGCGAGCGCCGACCGGAGGCCGTTCGCGCTGTCTTCGACGACCACGGCGTCGGCGGGTCCGATCCCGAGTTCACGCAGGGCGTGCAGGTAGATGTCCGGGGCCGGCTTCTTCCGGTCGACGATGTCGCCGGCGAAGACTTGGAACTGCGCGGCCAACTCGGGCCCGACCGCGTGCGTGAGCACGGCGCGCACGGATTCCTCCGCCGAGGTCGAAGCCACGGCGAGGGTCCAGCCGGCAGCCTCGGCCTGGGCGACGAGGCGACGGATGCCCGGGCGGGCCGGCAGCGCGCCGCTCGCCACCCGCTCGGTGTAGATCGCGGTCTTTCGCCGGTGCCAGCGGGCGACGGCCTCGTCGAGGGCCACGGGGTCGCCCTGCGGCAGACCGAGCGCGGTCGCGACCTCCGGGGTGAGGATGCTGCGCATCCGTTCCTTGCCTCCCCCGGTCTTCACTCTCAGGGCATAATCGGAGTCGCTCCACTGCACGGGCACCGAGAATTCCTCGAAGGTCTGGTTGAACGCCGGCAGGTGGCCGTCGCGTTCGGTGTCGGCCAGTACGCCGTCGCAGTCGAAGATAATCGCCGGCATGTCCTCACGCCTTCCCCGCGCTGCCGAATCGCACGGCCAGGTCGCGGGTGAGTGCGACGACGTCGCCGCGCACCTGACCGAACAGCGACGGCGGGTCCCAGGTGTCCCGGGCCTCCGCCTCTTTCAGGAAGGCGAGGCTCGACTGCATGAACGTCATCTTCAGCGCGGTGGAGATGTTGACCTTGGCGCAGCCGCGCCCGATCAGGTCGGTGAACTGGGCCGGGCTGAGGCCGCTGCCGCCGTGCAGGGCGATTGGGATCGGGTGCGCGGCCACCAGATCGGTGACCCGGTCGAAGTCGAGCACCGGCTCACGCTTGTACACGCCGTGAGCGTTGCCGATCGCGGGAGCGAAGACATCCACCCCGGTGGCCTCGATGAACCGCAGCGAGATCTCCAGGCTCTGTCGCGCGGAGGGCGCCTCCGAGCCGATCCCGTCTTCCACCCCGGTGATCGACTCGATCTCGCCCTCCACATGCGCGCCGAAACCGCGAGCCTCGGCGACGACCTCGATGGTCTGCCGCTGGTTCTCCGCCACGGGCAGAACGGAGGCGTCGAAGAGCACCGAGTTCCAACCCTGGCGCAGGCATTCGGTGATCACGGCCCGGTCGGGACAGTGGTCGAGGTGCAGCACCACGGGCACCTCGATGCCGGCGGTCATCGCCTCCCACGTGGCGAACAGCACCCTCGACCCGATGGTCTTCACGGTTTTGACGGATGTCTGCACGATCACCGGGGAGCGCGCCTCGACCGCCCCCGCGAGAACGGCCTCCATGGTCAAGTCGTTCACGACATTGATCGCGGGCACGCCGTAACGTTCGGCGAATGCCCGGTCGACGACGGACTTCAGCGTTGAGATCGCCACCTGTGCCTCCCCGGTCAGATGCCGCTCATCGTAGGCTGGCGGCCCGACGCCGACAATGCCCGAAGCCGACAACCCGACGCCGACAACCCGACGCCGACACTGGGTTTCGGCCTACGCGGTCTGCGCCGGCTTCGCGGGCTGGGACGGACTCACGGGTGTCGGCCGGTGCCGGAGGGAGAACTTCTCCCGCTGGGTGATCGACTGGTCCGGCCCATCCCAGACCTTGATCATCGCCCAGCCCACGGCCACGATCGGCACGGCGAGCACAGCCCCGGCGATGCCGCCGAGGATGGTGCCCCCGGTCAACGCGACGAGGATCACGAGCGGATGCAGCCTCAACGATCCCGCCATCACCACAGGGTTGAGCAGATCGCCCTCGAGCTGGTTGACCACGATCACGATGGCCACGACGATCAGCGCCACGAGCGGCCCGTTGGCCACCAGCGCCACGAGGGCAGCCAGGATGCCCGCGATGGTCGCCCCGATCAGGGGGATGAACGCGGTCAGGAACACGATCACGGCCAGCGGCAGCGCCAGCGGAACCTGTAGGACGGCCAGCCCGATTCCGATCAGAACGGCGTCGAACAGGGCGATGATCGCCGTTCCCCGCACGTACTGGCCGAGGACCACCGGGGTGGCGTCGCCGATCCGGTGCGCGCGCTCGAGGTTCTCACCGTGCAGGAAACGCAGGAAGAAGGTCCAGATCTGGCCGCCGTCCTTCAGGAAGAAGAACAGGATCACCAGCACGAGCAGGGCTCCGGTGACCAGTTCCACCGCGGCGGACACACCGGCGAGCGCGCCCGTGCCGAATTGCGCGCTCGTGACGAAGCCCACGACCGCATCACGCACCGCGTTGAACTGCTCCGAGTCCAACGCGATCGGCCCCTCGACCAGCAGCCCCTGCAGTTCATCGAGCCCGTCGCCGGCTGCCGCCACCAGTTCACCCCACTGGTTGCGCACCGCGACGACGATGAGCGTGATGATGCCACCGAGGATGAGCGCCCCTGCCAGCAGGGTGATCCAGGTCGCGAGGATCCTCGGGAGGCCGCGCTTGCGCAGCCAGCCGACCAGCGGTGCCAGCGCCGACGCCAGGATGAGCGCCACGAGGACGGGGATCACCACAAGCTTCACCTGCACCAGCGCGTAGACGGCGCCGGCGGCCAGCACGACCACGACGATGATCTGGGCAGAGCGGATGGCCCACCGGCCCAGCCGGCTGGTCAGCAGGGTCTGCAGGGACGGGTGCGAGGGGTCGTCGGTGCGCATGCTGCCACCATAGGCACCTGTGCCACCCGGGTAAACGGCTGCCCGGCCGAGAGCCTCCCGACTGATTGGGGGGCGGCACCCCCCGGCCCGGCGTCGGACCACTTCGACGGAGATTCGCCGGCGGCCTCGACGCCGTCACCTTCACCAGCGCGCCGACCGTGGCGGCACTGTTCGGCGCCTTCAGAGACACCGTCGTGGCCGCGGCGGTGGGTCCGGTGACGGCGGCCCCACTCGTGGCCCCCGGCATCCGCCCGCTCACGCCGGAAGGCTACCGATGGGTTATCGCATCGACGTCCGAGGCGTCTCAGGTTCGGCAGGTTCGGCCGGCGCAGCCTGAATCGGCTCGCCCTGAATCGGCCCGGACAGCTCCACCTGAGCGCCATCGTCCGACTCCGCACGGGCGTGCTCCACCGGATGCTTGCGACGCCAGAGCTTCCAGCGGCGTTGCTCCCCCTCGGAGAGGGCAGCGGTGATCCGCTCGTCCATCTGGTCGCCGAAGTGGTCGTCGAAATTCTCTTCCAGGTGGTCGGTCACGTTCTTCCGGATCCGCCGGGACAGTTCGTCCCGGCGTTGACGGCGTTCGAGGCGAACCAGCACCTGATGCTCCTCCTGGAACGCCTTGTAGGTGGCGACGCACATGCCGATCATCACCACGCTGACCGGGATGGCGGTCAGGATGGCTCCGGTCTGCAGCGCCGCGAGCCCGCCGGCCAGCAGCAACGCGATCGCGACGAGTCCGCTGAGACCCGCCCAGAGGATGCGGCTCCACTTGGGCGGGTTGGTGTCGCCGCCGGAAGCGAGCATATCGATGACGAGCGACCCGGAGTCGGCCGAGGTGATGAAGAAGATGGCCACCACGATCACGGCGAGCACCGAGAGCACGCCGCCGAAGGGCAGTCCGGAGAGGAAGTCGAAGAGCACGTTCTCGGCGATGATGCCGACTGCCGGGTCGAACAGTCCGCCGCCGTCGCCGCCGAAGGCCTGCTTGATGGCGCTGCCGCCCATGACCGCGAACCAGGCGAAGGTCACCAGGGTCGGCACCAGCAGAACGCCGGCCACGAACTCGCGCACCGTGCGCCCGCGGGAGATCCGGGCGATGAAGACGCCGACGAACGGCGCCCACGAAATCCACCAGCCCCAGTAGAAGACGGTCCAGGCACCCTGCCAGTCGAGGCCGGTCTGGCCGGTGAAGGAACCGGCATCGAACGTGAGTCCGACGACGCCCTGCAGATAGCCGCCGATCGATTCGACGAACACGCGAAACAGGTAGAGCGTGGGGCCGAGGAGCAGCACCGCGACCAGGAGGAGCCCGGCCATGCCGAGGTTGATGTTCGAGAGCCACTTGATGCCCCGGCCCACGCCACTGACGACGGAGGCGGTGGCGATCGCCGTGATGATAACGATGAGCACGACGAGCAGGGTATTGTCGACCGCGCCGACGACGCCCAAGTGGCGCAGGCCTGCCGCGATCTGCTTGACGCCCAGGCCGAGGGACGTGGCCACGCCGAAGAGCGTGCCGACGATCGCGATCACGTCGATGGCATCGCCGAGGCGCCCGCGCACTCGGTCGCCGAGGAGCGGTTCCAGGGCCCAGCGGATGGAGACGGGGCGTCCCTTGCGGTGGATGGCGTAGGCCAGCGACAGTCCGACGACGGCGTAGATGGCCCAGGCGTGGAAACCCCAGTGCAGGAACGTCTGCGACATGGCCGCGGCGGCGAGCTCCTGGCTGCTGCCCGTGACGCCGGGCTTGGGGTTGGTGAAGTGGGTGAGTGGCTCGGCCGTGCCCCAGAAGACGAGGCCGATGCCCATGCCGGCGGCGAAGAGCATCGAGAACCACGACATCAGCCCGAACTCGGGCACGTCGTCGTCCTGGCCGAGCTTGATGTCACCGAATCGACTCATGCCCATCCAGGTGGCGAAGACCACGAACGCGGCGACGATCAAGATGTAATACGGGCCCAGGCCGGCCACGACCCAGCCCTGCAGCAGGGCAAGGGTGTCGCCCGTGCCGGTGGGGAAGACGATGGCAACCACGACGACGAGCAGGATGATGATCAGGGCCGGGAAGAAGACCCGCGGGGCAGGCACAAGCCTGCCGCGGACACGGTGGCGGGAATCGTCCGGGGTTCGATCGTCGGGGCGGCTTGGTGAGGAGAGTGGTGTCACGAAGTGCTTTCTGGATCGGGAGCATGGACCGTCGCCATCAGGGTCGTGCGGGCGCGGAGCGGAGGTCGTGTCAGCACCTCGTCGACGAGGCCTGCAGCGGGGCCGGGCCCGGTTCCAGAGCGGAAGGGGATGCCGGTGCGAATCGTCCATTCTAGCTCATCTTCGCCGACTGTGCGATGCCGGTACTCCTCTGCCTGCTGGTCAGGCCTCGCCGGCTCCGGCGTGCCCTTGGATCACAGCGGCCGCCTGCTGCAGGACGGTCTCCGTTCCGGCGTAGATTCCCTCCGCGCGTGGCCAGTGGCTGATCACGTCGGTGAAGCCGAGTTCGGCCGCTCGGCCGACGGCATCCTCGAAGGCTCCGATGCTCTGCAGGGAGTAGCCGCCACCGCTGTCGAGCGAGAGGTACCGGTCGATGGTGGCCGGGTCGCGGCCCGCGGCGAACGCCGTGTCCTCGAGCCGGCGCGTCAGGCCGGCCACCGTTGCCCACCAGTCCGCGCCCACGGCGCCGTCCGCTCCCGTCGTCACCCAACCGGCCCCGAACGTCGTGACCAGGCGCAGCCCCTTGGGCCCATTTGCGGCGATGACGAACGGAACCCGCGGCTCCTGGGCCGGCGTGCCGACCATACGCGCGCCGACCGCGGTCGCCCACTCCCCCGCAAAGCTGATGCCGCCGCTGCCCGGTTGCTCGTGGCGCAGCAGCCGGTCGAGGGCCGAGACGAAGGCGGCGAAGCGCTCGGACCGCTGCCTCGGGGAGTAGTCGGGCTGTCCGAGCACGGAGGCGTCGAACCCGGTGCCGCCCGAGCCGACCCCGAGCAGAAACCGCCCGCCGGCGATGTCGTCGAGGGTGGCGATCTCCTTGGCGAAGGTCACCGGATGCCGGAAGTTCGGTGACGAAACGAAGGTACCCAGTCGGATCCGGGAGGTGACGACCGCCGCGGCGGTCAGAGTCGGGATGGTCGCGTGCCAGGGCTGGTCGGCCAGCGACCGCCAGGACAGGTGGTCATAGGTCCAGGCGTGGTCGAAGCCGAGCCGCTCCGCGCCCTGCCAGCGGCGGCGGGCCTGGGGCCACGAGTCTTGCGGGAGGATGACGATTCCGAAGCGCATGCTGAGAGTCTACGAAAGGCCCGTCGCCGGCACCTTTTCGCCCGGCCTGAGCAGTGCTATTAATGGTGCTCGACCGGCGTTCGTTCCCCCTCGGGCAGCCGGTCAACGGCTGTACACCAGACCCCCGTGGCGGCACCCGGCCCACGTTCCGGATGCCGCCGCGGGCCTCCCCCACTCGGGTTCCCGGTGCCGGCCCGCGGCCCGGTCGGGGGTTTTCTGTGGTGCAGGTGCGCGTCAGGTGCCACACTCGACCCATGACAGGCTCATCGCACGGCTTCTCCCGGTGCACGATCGTGCCGCCGTACCTGCTGGTGCGGCTGGCCCGGGTCGACGATCCCCGGCTCGCGGCTGCGGCCGAGGCAGCCAGACGCTCCCTGATGCGGGACGTGCCGATCCGGGAACTGCGCGCGGCGGCGCATCCGTCACCACCGTCGGCTGCCCGCCCGGGTGTGCGCGGCGGGGCGCCGCCGGTGCGCGGTCGGCTCGACCGGGCCGTGTCGGATGCCGGTGGCCTGGAGCGCCTGCCGGGCCGGCTGGTCCGCCGCGAGGGCCAGCCCGAGGGGGCCGACCCTGCCGTGAACGAGGCCTGGGCGGGGCTCGGAGACACCCATTCCCTGTTCTGGAACGCGTTCGAACGCGACTCGATCGACGACCGCGGGCTGACGCTGGAGGCAACCGTGCACTACGGCCGCAACTACGACAACGCGTTCTGGGACGGCGAGCGCATGGTGTTCGGCGATGGCGACGGCCAGGTCTTCAACCGCTTCACCTCGTCGCTGACGGTGATCGGGCACGAACTCACCCACGGGGTGACCCAGTTCACCGCCAACCTCGCCTACGAGGGGCAGTCGGGCGCGATCAACGAATCTCTGTCAGACGTGTTCGGCTCCCTGGTGGAGCAGCGGTCGTTGGGCCAGTCCGCCGCCGAGGCCGGCTGGCTGATCGGCGAGGGACTCTTCACCGACCAGGTGCAGGGGGTCGCGCTGCGCTCGCTGAAGGCTCCGGGCACCGCCTACAACGACGACGTGCTCGGCAAGGACCCGCAACCCGCCGACATGGCCGGCTACATCGAAACCGAGGACGACAACGGCGGGGTGCACCTGAACTCCGGCATTCCGAACCGGGCGTTCTACCTCGTGGCCACCGCTCTCGGCGGTAACGCCTGGGAAACGGCCGGCCAGATCTGGTTCGACACCCTCACCTCGGGCACGCTCGGCCGCACCGTGGACTTCGCCGGGTTCGCCCGGGCGACCTCCCGGGCCGCGGTCACGCGCCACGGAGCCGGGTCCCGCGAACACGAGGCCGTGATCGCCGGCTGGAGCGCCGTCGGCCTCGGCGGCGGGCTCGGCGCCGGCTCCCGGGCCTGGTCCGACATCGCGGCGGGGACCGGGACCGCCTCCGGCCACGTCGCCGTCGATCCTGTGCCCCGGCCGGAGTAGCATCGGCCTCATGAAGGTCGTCGTCTCGCGCAGCGGTGGCTTCGCCGGCATCCGCACCACCTGGGAGGTGCAGGTGGACGAACAACCCGACCGGTCCACCTGGGCGGAAATGCTCTCCGGGCTCCCCTGGGACGAGGTGTCCGAGACCGCACCGCAGCCGGACCGGTACGTATACCGCATCCGCTGCGCACCCCACGAGGTCGTGCTCGGCGAACAGCAGGTCCATGGGCCGTGGCAGGAACTTATTGACCGGGTCAGAGGCGTGAACGAGGGCCACTGACCCGTATTCCGTCGTGTGCGGCTGAGAATCCCCTGTTAGAGTGTCCCTAATAAGGGGGCCTCCATCGCAAATCTGCCGGCTGTTAAATCTTCACGTACATTCTTTCACTCGACGGCACTGAACCGTTCGATTGTCCTGGCCCTCGGCCTCCTCCTTTCAGCCTTCGTCCTGACCGCGTCGCCTCTGGTTGCGGCTTCTGCCGCTCCGGTCGACGGCACCGTCGATCAGTGCAACGATGTTGCCGGCGTCGGCGGCGGAACCGGCGCCGTCGAATGCAGCGTCACGGTCGACAACTATCTCAATCTGGCCACCGGCGCGACCAGTTCGACCACGAGCACCATCGTCAGCGTTCACGCGGCGAACACCGAGGTACAGCCCCCCGCAGCGACGGTCGTGAACTCTTCCAAGCTAATCCGCACGATCACCCAGTGCAACGGCTCGATCAACGTCGGAGGCGGCAACACCATCTGCACGGTGACCGTGAACAACCACATCACCGGCGCGACCACGGCATCCCCGGCCACGGTCAACCAATGCGTCGGATCCGGAGCCAGCACGGAACTTGACTGCGTGCCCCTCCAGAACACCACCGACGCGACCGTCACCCAGTGCAATAACGCCGGCAACGGCGGCGGCGCCGATGTGCTCTGCCGGGTGAATCCCTCGGCAACGGTGACGACCGAGGTTCCCATCACCGTTAACCAGTGCAACTACTCCAGCAACGGTGGCGGCTCGACCGTGGAGTGCGCGACCGAGCTCAACACGATCGCGCTTGCGGCCGAGGTCACGCCGACAGAGACACCCACACCGACGGCAACCCCGACCCCCACCGAGACGGCACTGCCGGCTGCCGCTGACACGGTGACGGCCGCTCCCGAGCTCGCCGCGACCGGCGTCGACTCGGCTCCCTTGCTGGTCTCCGTGGCCGTCGGCACCCTGCTCCTCGGACTCGGCGCGCTCCTCGCGCTGCGACGCACCGTGGTGCGCCCGGCCCATCGGGACTGATCCGGCTCGCTGATCCGGCCGAAAACGCGCCCACCGCCCCTCGGGGAACGGTGGGCGCGTTTTTCGTACCGCCGCCTGCTCGCGCCGCACCGGACCGCGTGGGACTATGGGTCATGGAAACCAACGACCTGTATCCGGTTCAGAACCTCACCGAGGACGAATGCTGGGATCTCCTGATCTCGTCCAGTTTCGGGCGGCTCGCGATGAGCATTTCCAATGAGCCGGACATCTACCCGGTGAACTTCGTCTCCGCAGACGGGCGTCTCGTTTTCCGCACCGCCGAGGGCACGAAGCTCCTCGAGCTCACGGTGAACAACCGCGTCGCCTTCGAGATCGACGGCATCGGCCGCAGCGAGGCATGGAGCGTCGTGGTGCGAGGCGAGGCCCGGGTTCTCGACAAGCAGGCCGAAATCGAGGCCGCGGACCAGCTGCCTCTACGCCCGCTGATCCCGACCCTGAAGTACATCTACGTCGAGATCACGCCGAAAAAGCTCACCGGCCGACGGTTCCAGCTCGGCCCGGAACCTGACCGGTACTAGCAGAATGACTCACGCACCGGACTCCCGCGTCGTCTTGATCACGGGGACCTCCTCCGGCATCGGACTCCATGCCGCCGTCGCCGCCGCACGGGCCGGGCACACGGTGGTGGCCACCATGCGCAAACCTCGAGGGTGCCCGGGCCCTGGCCCTGCGGGACGCGACCGCCGACGCGGAGGTGAGCCTCGACATCCGTCGCCTGGACGTGACTGAGCCTCAGGCTGCAACGGATGCCGTGGCCGGCTGATCACCGTGTCCAGCGCGGGCGGGGTCGTCGGACAGCCCTTCAACGAGGCGTATTGCGCGGCGAAGTTCGCGGTAGAGGGGTTCATGGAAAGCCTCGCCCCGGTCGCCGCCACGGTCGGCGTGTCGGTGACTGTGGTCGAGACCGGCGCGGTGGCCTCCTCATGCGTCGCCAATGTCGGCCGGGACCTCAGCCGGTCCGGCCCGGCGAATGACCCGTACGCCGCCGCATTGGAGGCCTACCTGGCCCGGGCGGCGTCGTCGTTCGACGCGGCGCAGTCGGCCCGGAGCGCCGGCGAGGTCATCGCTGCCCTGCTCGACGGCGACCGGCCCCCGTTCCGGGTGCAGACCTCGGACGCGGCGCGCCGGTTCGTGGCGGTCAAGCTCGCCGATCTCGACGGGGCGGACAGCCGCGGGAGCAAGGTCAGCCGCGGGAGCAAGGTCAGCCGCGAGGGCAAGGTCAGCCGCGAGGGCAGGGTCAGCCGCGAGGGCAGGGTCAGGCGAGGGAGTCGGCGGACAGGCTGATCAGGCGGAGGAGCGCGTCGCCGTAGGCATCCGCGGGGTCGGCGGCGTCGAAGCATTCCGGCGCACCGAACAGGTCGACCGTGACCCGGTAGCTGTTCTCGCCCTGCCGGGTGAGCGACCGGAACGTGCTCCTCAGCAGGTCGCGCAGCTGGTCCTCCCGCGGCAACCAGAGGGCATCCTCGAGGGCCAGCGAATCCAGGGCCCACTCGGTGGTGCCGTTGAAGCCGAGGATCGTTCCCGTGTCGAACTCGTGCGGCTCGATCGTCATGTCGCTGACGGTGAACACGTCGCTCTCGAACCCGGAGCGCTCGATGCGGAAGGCGTCACCGGAGGTCGGTCGCCAGTACAACCCGGCCTCGGCCAGGGCCCGTGCATTATCGATTGAGATCATGTTCCGACTCCGCCCACTAGCGTTGTGAAGAGAACTATATTCCAGGAGGACCGGCGTGACGCGAACGGTGAACCTGACGGTGCATGTGAAGCCCGGCAGCCGCAAGGGACCGCTCGTCACCGTGGACGAGCCGGGCCAGGCGCCGGGCGACGCTATGCCCCATGCCCCGACGGATGCCCCGCTCACCGTGTTCCTGCAGCAGCGGGCTGTCGAAGGGGCCGCCAACGATGCGCTGGTGAAGCTGCTGGCCAAGCACTTCGGAGTGTCCACGAGTGCGGTGACCATCGTGCGCGGTCACGCCTCCCGGATCAAGCACGTGCGAATCGAAGACGATTCGTAGCGAACGGCGACCCGCGTGGCGACTCGCACGTGCCTCGTCGATGCGGGTTTCTAGCGGGTGCCGAGCAGGTCGATCACAAAGATCAGGGTCTGGCCGGAGAGCTGGTGTCCTCCGCCGGCCGGTCCGTAGGCCAGGTGCGGCGGGACGACCAGCTTGCGGCGTCCGCCAACCTTCATGCCGGGGATGCCCTGCTGCCAGCCGGCGATGAGCTGGCCCAGCGGGAAGTTGATCGATTGCCCGCGGCTCCAGGAGGAGTCGAATTCGTCTCCGGTGTCGTAGGCGACGCCGAGGTAGTGCACGTTGACGGTGGCGCCGGGGGTTGCCTCGGCACCCTCGCCCACCACGATGTCGGTGACGGTCAGTTCGGTGGGCGCGGGGCCCTCGGGCGCGTCGAGTTCGGGCTTGGTATTCAGATCAGTCATAGCTCTATCCAATCGGATTGCGCGCTCCCCCGCACGCCGAAAATTCCTCCGTGCGCGAACGCCTTCCCTCTTGCGCGAACGCGGGTGCCGGGCGCACTATGTTCTGAGAACTCGTCGCCCCGGGAGAGTTGTCGGCACTGCCACACCACCGGGACGGCGAGTCCCTGTTCCTCAGGGCGTTGCTCGTCAGGGCGTTGCTCGTCAGGGCCTTGCTCGCGGAGGCATCGGCGTTCGCCGGGAACACGGCATCAGGTGATCACGCCGGCACGGTCACGCTGGATCAGCCCCAGCAGCTCCGACTCGTCGGCACGGTCGACGTTCGCGGCCGTTCCGTTCAGCATGCGTTGGCGCGCGAAGGCGAGACGGGTGGAGTTGTGGATGAAGTCACGCATCGCCCGTTTACGGGCCGGCGGCTGCCGCGACGCCCAAGCGCGGGCCTGGCTGCGGCCGTCGCGGGTGGCGAGCATGCCCACCTCGGCCAGGCTGAACCAGCCGGCGGCGGCATACTCGCGCAGCCGGAGCACGGTGACGCGTTCCTCCTGGCGCCGCAGCAGCACGACAACCACGATCGCGGCGAGGAATAGGGGAACCTGCACGGCGAGGTAGTACGACACCAGCGATTCGCTCTCGACCAGGAAGAACGCGCCGTTCCAGACGAAGTGCAGGAAGATCGCAGAGGCGAATCCAAGCAGGATCGTGGCGAGGGCCGCGACGGGCCGAAACCGAACAGCCAGCCCGCAGGCGATGCCGATGCAGGCGGTGAACATGACATGGGCGAAGGGAGACAGCACCCCGCGCACCAGGAACGTGAAACCCAGGTTCTCGGCGCCGCCCTCCATCATTGCCACGCCGAAATACTGGATGTTCTCGGTGAAGGCGAAACCGGCAGCGATCGTCGCGGCATAGACCACGCCGTCGACCGGGCCGTCGAACCGGCGGCGCAGCACCCAGAAGAGCAGCAGCACCCCGGCTCCCTTGGCGGCCTCCTCGACGAGGGGCGCCTGGAAGACGGCGGCGGCGAACCCGTCATCCGTTTCGCTGAATCCGGTGCCGGCGCGGGCCAACTGCACGCCCAGGTCGAAGAGCAGCGCGGTCACGACGGAGACGCCGGCGCCCCAGAGGAACGCGAACCAGAGCGCGGGGCGCGGCTCCGGCTCCCACCGGTCGATCCAGCGCACCGCGAGCAGGATGCCGATCAGCGGGATGAGCGCCAGGATGAGGCCGACCAGCAGCGTGCCGGCCCCGAGGAAGGTGGCCAGGTAGACGAACACCAGCAGCAGGCTCGCACCCCCGAAGACGAGGCCGGCGACCGCGAGCGTGACGATGCCCGCCCGGGTGCGGCGCACCGGCGCGGTCCAGACGGGCTGCACCGGCTGGGCCGCCGGCCGCACGGCGGCGGCTGGGGCCGTCGGCCGGGATCCGTCCGGACGAGGGTGCGGGGCGGCGGCGTGCGCCGGGGTCGGCTCGTAGGTCATGCCCAACAGACTAGCGGCGTGCTCAGGACCCGAACATCGTGCCCGGGTTGAGGATGCCCAGCGGGTCGAACACCGCCTTGATCCGACGCTGAAGGGCCAGGCCGGGGTCGCCGAGTTCCTCGGCCAGCCAGCGCCGCTTGAGCACGCCGACCCCGTGCTCACCGGTGAGGGTGCCGCCGAGTTCGAGCGCGGCGCGGAAGAGCTCTCCGGCCGCCAACCAGACCTGTTCGGGTACGACCGGCTCCGCGCTGACCCGGGACGGATCGAACGGGATCAGGAAGTTGGGGTGCAGGTTGCCGTCACCGGCATGGGCCACCGTGGGGATGAGCAGCCCCGTGCGGGTGCTGATCTCGGCGATCCGCTCGAACATCTCGGCCAGCCGGGACCGAGGCACGCAGACATCCTCGATCAGCACGTCGCCGTGGGCGGCCAGCGCGGGGTGCGCGGCCCGCCGCACGGCCAGCAGGCGGTCGGCGGACTCGGCGTCAGTGGACACACGCACCTCCCCACCCGCGGCCCGCAGCACGGCCACGGCCTGGTCCGCCTCGGCCGGGCTCGCCGGGCCATCCGTCTGCACCAGTAGGAACGCGCCCCCGGCCGGCACTCCCGGGGAGAGGTCCGGTCCGAGGTGCGCCACGATCAGGGCCAGGGCCACCGGGTCGATGAGTTCCATCACGGCCGGGCGCAGCCGGGCCGCCGTGACGAGAGCGGATGCCGCGGCCGCCTGGGCCACGTCGGGGAACGTCGCGCCGATCGTGACCGTCTCTCCCAGCGTGATGGCGCGCGCCCGCACGGTGGCCCGGACGATGACGCCGAGGGTGCCCTCCGAGCCGGTGAGCAGCGCGGTCAGGTCGTAGCCGGTGACACCCTTCACGGTGCGGTGCCCGGTCTCCAGCAGGCTCCCGTCGGCTAGGACCACCGTCAGCGCCAGCACCGCCTCCCGGGTGACGCCATACTTCGTGCAGAGCAGTCCGCCCGCGTTCGTGGCGATGTTGCCGCCGACCGTGGAGATCGCCCGGCTCGCCGGGTCAGGCGCGAACCAGAGCCCGTGCGCGGAGAGGGCCAGGTTGAGGTCGCCGTTCAGCACGCCCGGCTCGACCACGGCCAGTTCGTCCTCCGGCCGGATCTCGAGGATGCGGTTCATCCGTGAGGTGCTGAGCACGATGGCCCCGTCGGAGCCGCACGCTCCCCCGGCCAGGCCCGTTCCGGCGCCCCGGGTGATGACCGGCACCCGGAACTCGGTCGCGATGCGCAGTGTGGCCTGCACCTCGGCGACGGATGCCGCGTACACCACGGCCAGCGGCATGCCCGGGGCCACCCAGCCCGACTTGTCGGCCCGAACAGCCGCCAGCCGGTGCGGATCGACACTGACGTGGGTGCCGAGTTCAGCCTGCAGGCGCTCCAGTGCGGTCATGCGCCCAGAGTACCGGGCCGGGTGCCGCGCGAAGTGCCGCGCCGGCGGGCAGGCCGAGCCCCGGAGCGGCGACGGCGATGGCCGATTCCGGCTGGTGCACCCGGGCCCCGGGTGACAGGCTGAACCGGTGACCATCCTTCCTGCCGGCCCCGATCCGGTCTTCGCCGAGCGCTTCCGGGCCGTGTCCTCCCGCGACGCCCGCTTCGACGGGCTGTTCATCACGGGTGTGCACTCCACCGGCATCTACTGCCGCCCCAGCTGCCCGGCGGCGACACCGAAGCCGGCGAATGTGTCGTTCTACCTGACCAGCGCGGCCGCGCACGAAGCCGGGCTGCGGGCGTGCAAGCGCTGCCTACCCGACGCCGTGCCCGGGTCGCCGGACTGGGACATCCGTGACGACCTCGCCGCCCGGGCCATGCGCCTGATCAGCGACGGGACGGTCGAGCGGGCGGGGGTGCCCGGCCTGGCCCGCCGCCTCGGCTACAGCGAACGGCACCTGACCCGCGTGCTCGTGACCGAGCTCGGCGCCGGCCCGCTCGCGCTCGCCCGGGCGCACCGCGCGGAGACCGCCCGGGTGCTGCTCACCGGCACGGATGTCCCGATCACCGACGTCGCGTTCGCCGCCGGTTTCGGCAGCGTGCGCCAGTTCAACGACACCATTGCCGCCGTCTACGATCGCACCCCCACAGAGCTGCGCCGCGCCCGGCCCTCGGGTGCACACACCGGAACCGATCCCGTCGGAACCGATCCCATCGGTCGCGAGAGCGCACAATCTGTCCCCTCGGGGACGGGGATCGACCTGCAGTTGCCGGCGCGGGCGCCATTCGACGGGGTAGGGGTGTTGCGGTTCCTCGCCGCGCGCGGCCTCGCGGGGGTGGAACAGGCGACGGATGCCCGCTACGCGCGCACACTGCGCCTGCCTGCCGGCCCCGCGACGGTGGAACTGACCCTATCCGGAACGGCGGCCGCTCCATCAGTCGCCTGCCGCGCCCGCCTGACCAGCCTCGCCGACCTCGCGCCGCTCGTCAGCCGGGTGCGCCGACTGCTCGACCTGGACGCGGACTCCCGGGCGATCGACCTGGCGCTCGGGCGGGACCCGGCCCTCGCAGCCGGTATCGCGGCCACCCCCGGTATGCGGGTGCCGGGCAGCATGGACCCCGAGGAAACGCTGTTCCGTGCGCTGATCGGCCAGCAGGTCTCGGTGGCCTCCGCCCGCACGGCACTCACCCGGCTGGCCGCGGCCCTCGGCGACGAACTCGTCCCGGGTTCAGACGGCGACGACGCCAAAAACCGCGGCGGCGGCGACGGCCAGGGCCACGGAGCCACCGGGCCCGGCCCGACGGCGGCTCCCCTGACCCGGCTGTTCCCCACCGCCCAGCGAATCGCGGCCGAGGGGCGCGGCGTGCTACGTGGCCCGGCCGCGCGCATCGATGCGATCATCGGTGTGGCGGAGGCGCTCTGCTCCGGCGATCTGGTGCTGTCCTATGGGCAGACCCGGGAAGAGCTCGAGACCCGCCTCACCGCCCTGGCCGGAATCGGACCGTGGACGGCCGGCTACGTTGCCCTGCGCGTGCTGGGTAGCCCGGACATCTTGCTGACCAGCGACCTGGCCCTGCGGCAGGGCGCCGGGCGGCTCGGCCTCCCAGCCGAGGCCCGGCAACTCGCCCGCCACGGCGCCGCCTGGGCGCCGTGGCGCAGCTACGCCGGCATGCACCTCTGGCGTGCGGCAGGCGCCACGGCGACCCCCGCGCAGCGAGACCCCTCTTCGGGCAGATAGCCTGAACAGGTGAAATTCGCCCACCTCAGAGTTGAAGGTCAATCCACTCCGCGTCTCGCCGCTGTCTTCGACGACGCAGCCCTGTTCCTCGACGAGATCATGGACGATGCCCCCCGCGATCTGCAGGACCTGATCGAGAAGGGCTCCGACGAGTACGACCGGGTGCGCGCCCTGAGTCAGAACGCCGCCGGGCAGGGAGCCACGCTCACCCCGCTCGCCGAGCTGCGCTACTCGTCGGCCGTGCTGCGCCCGCCGCAGATCATCGCGATCGGCGCCAACTACGCCGCCCACTCCGCTGAGCTGAAGCTGCGCATCGAATCGGCGGCGACCGTATTCTCGCTCTGGCCCAACTCGCTCACCGGGCACGAGTCCACGATCACCTGGCCGACCGATCTGACCGGCCAGGTCGACTACGAGGCCGAACTCGGCGTGATCATCGGCAAGGCCGCCCACCACGTGTCGGTGGCTGACGCCCTCGACCACGTATTCGGCTACACGGTCGTCAACGACATCACGGCTCGCGACCTGCAGTTCTCCGAGGCGCAGTGGTCGCGCTGCAAGTCCTTCGACGGTTTCACGCCCACCGGGCCGGTCGTCATCACGGCCGACCAGATCGCCGACCCGCAGGACCTGTGGCTGACCACCCACGTCGACGGCCGGATCCTGCAGGATGCCTCGAGCGGCGACATGGTGCGCTCGGTCGCCGAGCTGATCTCCTTCCTCTCCAGCACCTCGACCCTGCTGCCGGGCACGCTCATCTCCACCGGCAGCCCGGGCGGCGCCGGCTATAGCCGCAAGCCGCCGGTCTTCCTGCGCGACGGCTCGACCGTGACGATCACCATCGACAAGATCGGCTTCCTCACCACGCACTGCCGCGCGATCTGACCGTGGCCGCAACACGTCTGACCGTGGCCGCAACACGGAAGTACATGACCACGGCCGCGCCCGGACGAGGAGGCAGGCAGCCATGACGACGATCTCCGTCGTGATCCCCTGCTACAACGACGCGGCCTTCCTGGAAAAGTGCCTCGCGGCTCTGGCCCGGCAGCACCGCGCGCCCGACGAGGTGATTGTCGTCGACAACGCGAGCACGGATGCCTCGGCCGAGATCGCTCTCTCCGGCGGCGCCCGGGTCGTGCGGGCACCCCAGCGGGGGATCTGGCCGGCGGCGGCGACCGGCTACGACGCGGCATCCGGTGACGTGATCGCCCGTCTCGACGCCGACTCCGTGCCGCCGGCCGACTGGCTGGCCCGGATCGAGTCCGCCCTGGCGGAGTCCCCCCAGACGGACATGGTCACCGGCCCCGGTGACTTCTACGACTGCAGCCCCCTTGTGGCCTGGCTGGGCGGCACCTTCTACATCGGCGGCTACTTCTTCTGGACGCGGTTCTGGCTGGGCCACCGCCCGGTCTTCGGGTCGAATTTCGCCATGCGTCGGGCAGTCTGGCTGGACGCGCGCCTCCGGGTGCACCGCGACCGCGATGACATCCACGACGACCTCGACCTGAGCCTGAACCTGAGCCCCTCGGTGCGCGTGCGATACGACCCCACGCTGCGGGTCGCGATCTCCGGCCGGCCGTTCGATTCCTGGAGCGCCTTCGCCCGCCGGGCGCGATGGGGCGGCCGCACATTCCTGTTGGACTGGCCCGCGGACAACCCCTGGCGCCGGCACGCCACCCGGTCCGCGATGCGGCTCCACCGGGCCGGGATCACACTATTCCAGCACTCTCGGATCGGGCGGTGACTCTGCCCCGGGCGCTTCACACCGCGCGGTAGAGCGCGAGCAGATCGCGTGCCAGCTGGTTCGGGGTGGTCTCGCACGGGCTGTGGCCGGTGCGGTACACCCGGATGTCGGCACCGATCCGGCGGGCGAACCTCCGGTGCAGTTCAACGGGCCAGACGTCTCGGTCGCCGACGGCGACGAGGCACGGGATCGGGGTGCGCCGGAGTACAGCCCGCAGGTCGGGCATCCGTTTCATCAGCCCGACGATCTCGTCGACGCTGCGCCGGCTCGTGAGCCCGAACCGGAGCCGGACGAGCGCGAGCCGGCCAGGGGGCATCCGGTTCAGGTTCCCGATGATGCCCCAGATGATCAGCTCCGCGATCCGCCTCGGCGGGAGCACCTGGCTCAGCGGGCCGATCCACCGCACCCGCCGGAACGCCTGGCCCGGCTGCGGCGGCACCCCCAGCAGGACCAGGCTGGCGAACAGTTCGGGACGTTCGGCGAGCGCCAGCTCGGCGACGATCCCGGCGAACGAGTAGCCGAGCACGTGCGTTGGAGTGCTCCCTGCCTCGAGGAACGCGATCAGGTCGGCCACGAACAGGGCGTAGTCCCAGGGCGCGGTTCCGTCGGGGCCGGCCGCGTGCGACTGGTATTGCCCGGCCAGGTCGTGGCTCTGCACGAAGTAACCGGCGTCGGCCAGCAGCGGGGCCAGCAGCACGAAATCCTCCTTGGAGCCGGTGGCTCCGGGCACCAGCACGATTCTCGGGGCGGCCGGGTCGCCCAACTCGAAAGCGGCGAGGTACCCGCTCGGCGCCGCGAACCGGAAGGCGCGGCTGCCGGCGGGCAGCACGGTCCAATCCCGGTCGGGCAGGGCGCGGTCACGCGACACCGCCTCATCGGCCGGTGCGGACCCCGGCCGCCGCCGGGAACGGCGCTCCCAGACGCTCATGGGGTCAGAGTAGCGCCGCCCCCCGAACGAATTCGACGGAGATTGTGCCGAAATCGGCCCCAAACTCTCTGGGATAGCCGTTTCTCGAGAGAATCTCCGTCGAATTCGTTCACGACCGGGCGGGGCGCTCCGCCGGCTACGACGCGGGCTGGTCGTCCCGGCCGTCGAGGGCGAGCAGCTGCTCCTCCACTTTGCCGCCGTAACCCTCCTTCTGCGGGTCGCCGTGCAGGCCGCCGGACACCGCGTACTCCTCCTCCGGCGAAAGCACGAGGCGCTTGCGGCCGTAGAGCGCGAAGATCAGCAGCATGACCACGTAGACCACGGCGATGGCCGCGATGGCCGGGCGGGCCGGCTCGTTGATGAAGAACCCGAAGAAGATCGCCAGCGAGAGGATGCCCGCGATCACCGCCCCGGGGACGCCCCACGGGCTGCGGTAGGGCCGGTTCGCGTTCGGGTACTTCTTGCGCAGCACGACGAACGAGATCATCTGCAGGATGTAGGCGATCACGGCGCCCCAGACGGCGATGTTCAGCACGATCGCGCCGGCCACGCCGCCGGCGCCGCCGAGCGCGTCGACGAGGATCAGGGCCACGAAGCCGATCAGGGCACCCACGAGCAGCGCCACCGCCGGAGTCTGGCGGCGGCCGGTCAGGGAGAGGAACTTCGGGTAGTAGCCCGCCCGCGACAGGGAGTACATGTTGCGCCCGTAGGCGAACATGATGCCCTGCAGGGAGGCCAGCAGCCCGACCAGGGCGAACAGGGCCAGCACCGCGGCGGCCTCGTCGCCGACCATCGCCCGGAAGCCGTCGAGCAGAGGCTCACCGGCGGTCGCGATGTTCGACGCCCCGACGATCCCGGTGTTGAGCACCAGCACCAGGATTCCGGTGACGATGAGCGTCGAACGGGCGATCAAGCCGGCCCGCGGGATGTCCCGCACCGGGTCGTGTGCCTCCTCCGCGGCCAGCGGCAGCTCCTCGATGCCGAGGAAGAACCACATGGCGTAGGGCAGGGCGAACAGGATCGGCACCACGCCGTACGGCAGGAACTCGGACTGGCCGGCCTCCGGGGCGATATCGAACAGGTTGTCTACGCTGAAGAGGCCGGAGAAGGCCGCCATCACGGAGAACACCAGCAGGATGCCGATGGAGATGATCGAGACCACGATCGCGAACCGGAACGAGATCGCGGCGCCGGCCGCGTTCAGGCCGATGAACGCGGCGTAGAGGATGGCCCACCACACCCACGCGGGCAGGGAGACTCCGAGCAACTCACTCGTGATGCCGTCGGCGTAGGACGCCGAGAAGTAGACGATCACCGCGGTGGTCGCGACATACTCGATGGTCTCGGCCAGCCCGGTGACGAAACCGCCCCAGGGTCCGAGCGCCGCGCGGGCGAAGGAGTAGGCCCCACCCGTGTGCGGCATGGCCGAGGCCATCTCCCCGATCGCGAAGATCATGCCGTAATACATGACGATGAGGAGGGCGAAGGCGATCAGCATCCCGCCGAATCCGGCGAAATCGATGCCGAAGTTCCAGCCCGAGAAATCGCCCGAGATGACCGCGGCGACGGCGAGACCCCACAGGCCCCAAATCCCGGCGCTGCGCCGGAGCCTGCGTTTCTCGAAGTAGCCGGCCTCTGCCGTCGTGTAGGTCACGCCCGAGACGTTCAAGGTGTCTTTGGACATCCTGGATTCCTTTGCGCTCTGGTTGCGCGTCTCGGCGAGCGAGCGGCAACTCCGGGAGTTTTCGTTGGCATGACTATAGGGCTCCAATGGTGGCGTGTACATACCTTTGCATACCCGATTCTCGTAAGGATGCGACGAAAATTGTCTGTTTCGCCACGCTCGATCTGTGGTCTAATGGTCGAATGTTCACCCTTTGAACGGCTCGATGAGGAGAAGTTGATGACACCCCGCTCCGGAAATCTCTCGCTCGACGAGCTCACCGCTCTGGTTCGAGACGGCGACATCGACACGATCGTCGTCGCCTTCACCGATATGCAGGGACGGCTGGTGGGCAAGCGGGTCTCCGCGCGGCTTTTTCTGGAAGACGTGGCGAGCCACGGCGCGGAGTGCTGCAACTACCTTCTGGCCGTCGACGTCGAGATGAACACTGTGGACGGCTACGAGATGTCGAGCTGGCGTCGCGGCTATGGCGACATGGCCATGATCCCCGACCTCGCCACGCTGCGCCGGGCGCCCTGGCTGCCCGGGGCCGCTCTCGTCACCGCGGACCTGCAGTGGCTCGACAAGACGCCCGTGGTGGCGTCGCCCCGCCAGATCCTGAAGGCTCAGCTGGCCCGTCTGGCGGACCGCGGGCTGGTGCCCTACGTCGGCACCGAGCTGGAGTTCCTCGTCTTCGACGACGGCTACCGGGAGGCGTGGAAGAAGGGCTACCGCGACCTGACCCCCGCCAGCGACTACAACATCGACTACGCGCTGCTCGCCTCCACCCGGATGGAACCGTTGCTGCGGGACATCCGTAACGCCATGGACGGCGCCGGCATGTACTGCGAGGGCGTCAAGGGCGAGTGCAACCTCGGCCAGCAGGAGATCGCGTTCCGCTACACCGACGCCCTGGCCACCTGCGACAACCACTCGATCTACAAGAACGGTGCCAAGGAGATCGCGGATGCCCACGGCAAGAGCCTGACCTTCATGGCCAAGTTCAACGAGCGTGAGGGCAACAGCTGCCACATCCACATCAGCCTGCGCGGCACCGACGGGTCCGCGGTCTTCGCCGACACGGATGCCGACTACGGCATGTCGAAACTGTTCCGCCACTTCCTCGCCGGCCAACTCGCGGTGATGCGCGAACTGACCCTCTTCTCGGCGCCGAACATCAACTCCTATAAACGCTACGTCAGCGGCAGCTTCGCCCCGACCGCTATCGCCTGGGGCCTCGACAACCGCACCTGCGCCCTGCGCGTGGTGGGCGCGGGACTCGGCCTGCGGGTGGAGAACCGGGTTCCCGGCGGAGACGTGAACCAGTATCTGGCCGTGGCCGCGCTGATCGCGGCGGGCCTCTACGGCATCGAGAACGAACTCGAACTCGACGACGTCTTCGTCGGCAACGCCTACGAAAGCGACGCCGAGCGCGTGCCGGCTTCGCTCCGGGAGGCCACCGCACTGTTCGCGACCTCCACGGTCGCCCGGGAGGCCTTCGGCGACGAGGTGGTCGACCACTACCTCAACAACGCGCGGATCGAGTTGGAGGCCTACGACGCGGCGGTGACCGACTGGGAGCGGGTGCGCGGCTTTGAGCGCCTCTGATCCCGGCGCCGCCCCGCGAACCGGCACCGCCCCACAAACCGGCACCGCCCAGCGCCCGGTGATCGGCCTGACCACGTACCTCGAGCAGGCCCAGACCGGCGTCTGGGACGTGCCGGCGGCCTTCCTGCCGCACGCCTATTTCGACTCGGTCGTCCGCGCGGGCGGCATCGCCGTGCTGCTGCCGCCGCAGCCCGTGGACGCGGCCATCGCCGGGCGGGTGCTCGACGGCCTGGACGGCCTGGTCATCACCGGCGGCAAGGACGTCGATCCGGCGCGCTACGGCCAGGCCGCCCACACGAGAACCGACGAGCCGCGCCCGGATCGCGACGCCTGGGAGAACGAGCTGATCCACCGCGCTATCGACCGGGAGCTGCCGTTGCTCGGCATCTGCCGCGGCGCCCAGATGCTCAACATCGCGCAGGGCGGTACCCTGCACCAGCACCTGCCCGACGTCGTCGGCCACGCCGGCTACCAGGCCGGCGGCGGCATCTTCAGCATCGTGGACGTTCATGTGGAACCCGAGTCGAGGTTGCACGGGCTGCTGGACGCCCTGGATGTGCCGCTGCCGGTTCCCGTCTACCACCACCAGTCCATCGACCGGGTCGGTGCCGGCCTCACCGTGACCGCGCGCACCCACGACGGGGTCGTGCAGGCCGTGGAACTCACCGGCGTTCCGTTCGGGGTGGCCGTGCAGTGGCATCCGGAACAGCACGACGACCTGCGCCTGTTCGCGGGCCTCGTCGACGCGGCCACCCGCTACCGGGCGGCCCGTGAGCAGGACCACGAACACGAACACGAACACGAACACGGCCAGGAACACGAACACGGCCAGGAAAGGGACACCCCGTGAGCAGCTACACCGTCATCAACCCGGCCGACGAGACTCCCGTCACCGTGGTCGAACACCTCGACCCGGAAGCGACCGATGAGGCGGTCTCCCGGGCGGTGGCCGCGCAGCGGCTCTGGTCCCGGGTGGCGCCGGCCGACAAGGCGGCCGTGCTGCGCCGCTTCGCGGAGGCGGTGGACGGGGACCGGGAGAACCTGGCCCGCATCGAGATGGCCAACTCGGGGCATCCGATCACGCAGGCGCGCTGGGAGGCCGGCCATGTGCGCGACGTGCTGACCTACTACTCGGCCGCCCCCGAGCGCCTGTTCGGGCGGCAGATCCCGGTGTCCGGCGGTCTCGACATGACGTTCCAGGAGCCTCTGGGCGTGGTCGGCATCATCACCCCGTGGAATTTCCCGATGACGATCGCGGCCTGGGGTTTCGCCCCGGCCCTCGCGGCCGGCAACGCGGTGCTGCTGAAGCCGGCGGAGTGGACGCCACTCTCCAGCATCCGTCTGGGCGAACTCGCCCGGGAGGCCGGCCTGCCGGAGGGGCTGTTCCAGGTACTGCCGGGCCGCGGATCGGTGGTCGGCGAACGGTTCGTCACACACCCCCAGGTGCGGAAGGTCGTCTTCACGGGGTCGACGGATGTCGGCAAACGGATCATGGCCGGCTGTGCCGCCCAGGTCAAACGGGTCACCCTGGAACTCGGGGGCAAGAGCGCCAACATCGTGTTCGCCGACTCCGATCTGGAGAAGGCCGCCGCCAGCGCACCCTCCGGGGTGTTCGAGAACGCCGGCCAGGACTGCTGCGCCCGCAGCCGCATCCTGGTCGAGCAGAGCGTGTACGACCGGTTCCTGGAGCTTCTCGAGCCGGCCGTCGCCGGGGTGCGGGTGGGGGACCCCGCCGACGAGGGCACCGAGATGGGACCGCTCGTCTCGGCCGCGCACCACGCCGCGGTCTCGGCCTATGTGCCGGAGGGCTCCCCCGTGGCGTTCCGCGGCAACGCCCCGACCGGACCGGGTTTCTGGTTCCCGCCGACCGTGCTCACCCCGGCTTCCCGCACCGACCGCTCTGTCACCGACGAGATCTTCGGTCCCGTCGTCACCGTGCTGCCCTTCGACGGGGAAGACGACGCCGTGACGCTGGCCAACGACACCGACTACGGCCTCTCCGGCTCGATCTGGACCCGGGACGTGGGCCGGGCCATCCGGGTGGCGCGGGCCGTGGAATCCGGCAACCTGTCCGTCAACTCGCACTCCTCGGTGCGCTACTCGACCCCGTTCGGCGGGTTCAAGCAATCGGGTCTCGGGCGGGAACTGGGCCCGGATGCCCCGATGTCGTTCACCGAGACCAAGAACGTCTTCATCGCCGTCGACTGATCGCTTCGGCCCTCTCACCCCTCAACCCCGTTCAAGGAGTCAGCATGAGCAGCCTCACCCCCATCGACCTCACCCAGCGGCTTGCGGGCCGGGTCGCCGTGATCACCGGCGGCGCCAGCGGTATCGGCCTGGCCACGGCGAAACGCTTCGCCGCGGAGGGAGCCACGGTCGTGATCGGCGACCTCGACGAACCGGCAGGGCTCGCTGCGGCCGACCTGCTCGACTGCCTCTTCGTCAAAGTGGATGTGACCGACGAGGACGAGGTCAACGCCCTCTTCGACACCGCCTACCTCACCTACGGCTCCGTCGACATCGCGTTCAACAACGCCGGGATCTCCCCACCAGACGACGACTCGATCGAGACGACCGAGCTGCCGGCCTGGCAGCGGGTGCAGGACGTCAACCTGAAGTCGGTGTATCTGTGCTGCCGGTCCGCCCTGCGCTACATGGTGAAACAGGGCCGCGGGTCGATCATCAACACGGCCTCGTTCGTGGCCGTGCTCGGCTCCGCGACCAGTCAGATCTCGTACACCGCCTCCAAGGGCGGAGTGCTCGCGCTCAGCCGCGAGCTGGGCGTGCAGTTCGCGCGCCAGGGCATCAGGGTCAACGCCCTCTGCCCCGGCCCGGTGAACACCCCGCTGCTGCAGGAACTGTTCGCGAAGGACCCGGAGCGCGCGGCCCGGCGGCTGGTGCACATCCCGGTCGGCCGGTTCGCGGAACCGGAGGAGCTCGCGGCCGCGGTCGCCTTCCTGGCCAGCGACGACTCCTCGTTCATCACGGGATCCACGTTCCTGGTCGACGGCGGCATCAGCTCTGCCTACGTGACGCCGATGTAGCGGTGCGGACGGACAGGGAAACCGTGATGGACTGGGAGTCCGACCAGAAGCCAGGACCAGAACAGTGACCGACGACGAACAGCCCGGGCTCGACAGCGGCCTGCTGCTGCGGCCCGTGCACAGCGGCAACGCCTTCGAGGAGACCGTGCAGCGGTTGCTGCAGACCGTGCGGCTGGGGCTGATCGCGCCCGGCGAGAGACTGCCTGCCGAACGCGAACTCTCCGCCATGCTCGCCGTGAGCCGGGACACGCTGCGGGATGCGATCGCGTCCCTGGCCGATGCCGGCTATCTGGTCTCCCGTCGCGGTCGCTACGGCGGCACCTTCGTCAGCGACTCGCTGCCTCAGCAGACGCCGGGCCGAGGCCCTGAGGGTGGGCTGCGGGCACGCCGGGACATCCCCGTGGCCGAGATCGAGGACGCGCTCGCACTCCGCGAGATCCTGGAGGAGGGCGCCGCCCGGCATGCCGCCGCGCGCACCCTGTCACCCGGCGAACGGGAGGTGCTCTGGAACAGCCTGGCCGATTCGATCGGCGCCACCGGCGAGGACTACCGGCGGCTGGATTCCAGGCTGCACCTCACGATCGGCGAGCTGGCCGGCTCGCCGTCGTTGGTGCCGCTGCTGGCCGAGGTACGGATGCGGGTCAACGAACTGCTCGACAACATCCCGTCCCTCGGCCCGAACATCGCGCACTCGGACCGGCAGCACGAGCAGATCGTGACCGCGATCCTGACCGGCCGGCCCGACGCCGCCGCGCAGGCGATGGCCGAGCACCTGGCCGGCACCGCCCTGCTGCTGCGCGGCTTCCTGGAGTAGGGCGAGGCCACGGCGGGCCAGATCGAGGTCAGATCAAGAACGCGAACGGCAGAGCCAACAGGCCGAGGGCCAGCGCCAACAGCACGAGCAGCAGCGACCCGGCCAGCAGCACCGCATTGAGCACGATGCCCCAGATCGCCAGGGTGCGCGCCTGCGGTTCCCGTCCGAGGGCGAGGATGCCGACGACCAGGCCGGCAATGGGCACCAGAAAGGTCCAGCCGGCGACGATCGACACGAGGCCGAGTACGAGGCTCGACACGGCCAGGGTGCTGCTCCGCGGGGGTACGGGCTCGGCAGTGTAGACCGTGGCCTGGTCGGGAGCGATGGTTGACATGGGTGGTTCTCCGTTTCGATGGGGAGCGACGGATGCCGCTCTCCCAACGACACTACGGAGCATCCGTTCTGGCACCCATGGGGTTAGCCCCCGAATCGGGCCGGGGGCGGCCACGCGGTCACGCGCCGAACAGGACCTCGATCGGGCCGCGCACGAAGAAGACCAGAAAGCCGGCCGCGACGATCCAGAGCAGCGGGCTGATCTCGCGCGCCTTGCCCGAGAACGAACGCACCAGCACCCAGGTGATGAAGCCGGCCCCGATTCCGTTGGCGATCGAGTAGGTCAGCGGCATCACGATAATCGTGAGAAACACCGGCAGCACGATCGAGAACTCCGAGAAGTCGATGAACCGGATCTGGGACACCATCATCGCGCCGACGATCACGAGGGCGGCCGCGGCGACCTCGAGCGGCACGATCTGGGTGAGCGGGGTGAAGAACATGGCCGCGAGGAACAAAAGCCCGGTGACGATGTTGGCCAGGCCCGTGCGCGCACCCTCGCCGATGCCGGCACCGGACTCGATGAACACCGTGTTCGACGAGGCGGAGGTGGACCCGCCGACGACGGCGCCGACGCCCTCCACGATCAGGGCGGACTTCAGGCGGGGGAAGTTGCCCTTGTCGTCGGCCACGCCGGCCTCGTTGGCCAGACCCGTCATGGTGCCCATGGCGTCGAAGAAGTTCGTGAAGACGAGCGTGAACACGAGCATCGACGCGGCCAGCATGCCGATCCGGTCGAAGGCGCCGAAGCTGACCTGTCCGACCAGGCTCAGGTCGGGCAGCGAGACGACGGATGTCGGCAGCACCGGGGCGTTCAGGTTCCACCCGTCGGGGTTCTGCCCGAACGACGGTCCGACCTTGAAGATCGCCTCGAGGATCACGGCGATCAGCGTGGTGGCGACGATACCGATCAGGAGGGCGGCCTTCACCTTGCGGGCGACCAGGATGCCGAGAAGGATCAGGCCGAGCACGAACACGGCGGTCGGCAGGCTCACGACGGAACCGTTGTCGCCGAGCTGCACGGGCGGCGACGCGGCGCCGCTCGCGCGCACGAAGCCGGAGTCGACCAGGCCGATGAAGGCGATGAACAGGCCGATGCCGACCGTGATGGCGATCTTCAACTGGCGCGGCACGGCGTTGAAGATGAGCTCGCGGAGGCCGGTGGAGGCGAGCAGCACGATGATGAGCCCGTTGATGACCACGAGGCCCATGGCCTCCGGCCAGGTCACCTGGCCGACGACGCTCACGGCCAGGAAGGAGTTGATGCCGAGGCCCGCGGCGAAACCGAATGGAAGCCGTGCGACGGCGCCGAACAGGATGGTCATGACGCCGGCGGTGAGGGCGGTGACCGCGGCAACCTGACCGTTGGGCAGCCATCCGCCGGCCACGTCGACCGCGGCCTGGTCGGCGCTGAAACCGCCGAGGATCAGCGGGTTGAGGATGACGATGTAGGCCATCGTGACGAACGTCACCAGGCCGCCCCGGATCTCCCGGCCATAGGTGGAGCCGCGTCGCGTGATTTCGAAGTAACGGTCGATGCGGGCCTTCAGCCCGGGGCTGGCTGCGTCGGCCGGGGTGTCCGGCTTCGGGGCAGGCGTGGATGACGTGTGGGTCTCTGTTTCAGAAATGGGGTGCTCCTGGTGTCCGACTCAGCTAATTCTCAGTTGCCCAGTTTACGGCCCCGGAGTGCGGGCGGATTCCGCGGGCCCTCACGCGGGCGCTCAGATGTGCGGCACGAAGGCGTCCCAGGCCCGGCGGCGGTCCCCGCGCGGGTCGGACTCGACCCGGTCGACGGCATCGATCACGAGGGTCAGCCGCTCCGCCTCGTCGTAGAGCGGCCACGCAGCATCCGGCACTCCGGTTGCGGCGAAGCTGAGCCACCAGCCCTGCATCCGTGCGCCGATCCGCTGGAAGTCTCGGCGCCCACCGAGCGCGGTCATGCCGCGGCCGAACCAGCCGTCGAGCCGGTCGAACAGCGGGAACAGCTCGAGGCCGTGGGTGGCGTCCAGCCCCATCAGGCGCACCAGGCGCGGAGCGGCGTCGAAGCGGTAGAAGCGCACCGGGGCATACCGGGAGTGCCGCTCGCCCACACGCACGCTCGGGTACCAGAACGAGAAGTCTCCGCCGAAATCGAGGGCCGGCCGCAGCGCGGGGATCCCGGGGTATTGCGCCCGGAGGCGGGTGCGGGCCTTCTTCTTGGTGTTAGCGAACACGGCCCGGATGCGCCCGGGCGTCGTGGCGAGGATGTCGATGCGCCCGCTGAACAGCGACCCTTCCCGCGAGTTGGTGCCGATGATCAGGGGGATCCGGTGGGCGCGTCCGTCGCGGAAAGCGTCGAGCGGCCGTTCGGGCAGGAAGTCGCCGTCGATCACAGGCGAGAGCGGGATCGTCCCGGGGTACCGGTCCGGGGCGCGCCGGGTCAGGTCGCTCGTGGCCTCGGCCAGATGCGCCGGGTCGGCCTGAAGGAGCAGGGCAGCGGCATCCGCCGCCGTGTCGGTCGAGTTCGTCGGGTCGGCCTGACCGGTGCGCCGGGCGAGGAGCCGCACGAAGTCCGCTGCCCACTCGGCGGTGACAGCGGGGGCGTAGACGGCGTTCGGCGGGGCGCTCTGGGCGATCGCACGCTGGAACAGGCCGGCGGCGGCCGGGACGGTCATCAGGGTGGTCACGGCGTTGGCCCCGGCCGATTCACCGAAGACGGTGACGGCGTCCGGGTCTCCGCCGAACACCGCGATGTTGCGCCGCACCCAGGCGAGCGCAGCCACCTGGTCGCGCAGCCCGAGGTTGCTCTCGAACGGCCGCTCCGCGGTGGAGTAGCGGCTGAAGTCGAGGTATCCCAGCGCCCCCAGCCGGTAGTTGAAGCTGACGTAGACGATGCCGCCGCGGCGCACGAGCCCCTCCCCCTGCCGGGGCACCTCCCGAGAAGACCCGACGCTGTAGGCGCCGCCGTGGATGAAGACCATGACGGGCCGCAGCATCCGTTGGTCGACAGGTTCGTCGGGGGTGATCACGTTGAGGTTGAGGCAATCCTCGCCCTGCGGGATCGTGGGCTTCGCGCCGATGAACTGGCCGCGGTGGCTTTGCGTGGCGACCAGGCCGAACCCGCGCGCATCCCGCTCGCCCGGCCAGGGCACGGCCGGCTGCGGGGCCCGGAACCGGAGCTCTCCCACGGGGGCCGCCGCGTAGGGGATCCCGCGCCACTGACGCACCCCGCGCACCCGGATCCCGCGCAGCGAACCGGTCTCGATCCGCACCGAGAGAGGTTCTGCAGGGGCAGGCTGAACGGATGGTCTCACCGTAAGAGCCTATTTGTTCACTACCATCGGGATTACGCACGACACGGAAACGAGAAACACATGGCTCTGCCCTGGACCCTGCACGGTAACGGTAAAACGGTCGGAGCCACGGATGTCGTCGGCCCCGGCGAGCGCCTCAACTGGCCGCTGACCATCGGGATCGGCACCCAGCACGTCGTCGCCATGTTCGGCGCCACGTTCCTGGTTCCGCTGCTCACGGGCTTCCCGCCGAGCACGACGCTGCTCTTCTCGGGCATCGGCACCCTGCTGTTCCTGGTCATCACCCAGAACAAGCTGCCCAGCTACCTGGGGTCCTCGTTCGCCTTCATCGCGCCGATCACCGCCGCGACGGCCAGCGCCGGCATGGGCAGCGCCCTGTTCGGCATCCTTGTCGTCGGCCTGCTCCTGGCGCTGATCGGCCTGATCGTGCAGCTCACCGGCACCGGCTGGATCGATGCACTGATGCCACCGGTGGTCTCCGGGGCCATCGTCGCCTTGATCGGCCTCAACCTGGCGCCCGTCGCGAAGTCGAACTTCGCGCTGGCGCCGTTGACCGCGCTGATCACCCTGCTGGCCGTGATCCTCTCGACCGTGCTGTTCCGCGGCATCCTCGGCCGGCTGTCGATCTTCATCGGCGTGATCGTGGGCTACGTGGCCGCCGTGATCGCCGGCGAGGTCGACTTCAGCGGCGTGGGTGAGGCCGCCTGGATCGGCCTGCCCCAGTTCACCGCGGCGATGAACCCGTTCGCGGATCCGTCCGCCGCCCTCGGCGTGCTGCCGGCGTTCCTGCCGGTCGTGCTCGTGCTGGTGGCCGAGAACGTGGGCCACATCAAGGGCGTCGCCCAGATGACGGATACGAAGGTGAACCGCTTCACCGGTCGCGCACTGATGGCCGACGGGCTGGCCACCATGCTCGCCGGCTTCAGCGGTGGATCGGGCACCACGACCTACGGCGAGAACATCGGCGTCATGGCCGCCACCCGCATCTACTCCACGGCCGCCTACTGGGTCGCCGGCATCACCGCGGTGCTGCTCGGGCTCTCCCCCAAGATCGGCGCGGTCATCAACACCATTCCGGCGGGCGTACTCGGCGGCGTCACGACGGCCCTCTACGGCCTGATCGGCATCATCGGCGTCAAGATCTGGCTCGACAACAAGGTCGACTTCAGCAAGCCGGTCAACCAGTTCACGGCGGCCACCGCGCTGATCATCGGCATCGCCGATTACACCTTCTCGGCGGGCACCCTCAGCTTCAACGGTATCGCGCTGGGCACGGTCGCCGCCATCGTGATCTACCACCTGATGACCTGGGTGGCCCGGGTGCGCGGCACCGAGCGGTAACAGCCGCACACCGGACGCGGCACCACCGTGCAGGGCCGAAGCGGGGCGCGGCGGGTCAGCGGTGCAGGGCCGGCACGATCAAGTAGACGCCGTACAGCACGGCCGCGCTGCAGAGCACGAAGCAGGCGTAGGCACCCACCAAGGCGACCTGCTTCTGCACCGGGCCCAGCGGGGAGGCTGCGGCCTTACGCACGCGCTTGGCCTCCTTGGCCGCACGCTTGGGGGTGAGCACGGTGATGGCGCCCGTGAACTCGACCGGTTCGACCACGGGAACCCGGCCGGCGGTGGTGAGCAGCCGCAGCCCGAGGGAGTACAGGCTCACCACGACCGCGGACGACAGGAGCGACGCGAACGCGACGACCAGGAACGCAGACCAATCGATCACAGCGCGACCTTCTTTCGATCTGAGCGGGAGGCTTTGCGGGGGGTCTTCCGGATTTTCACGACCCGCCCGGCGTCGTCGATGTCGTGCAGGGTGTCGTGCGTGACCCGGTTCAGGCGGGACCGGCGGAACAGCAGTGCGACCACGAGGGAGCCGATCACCAGGTCGAGCACAATGCCCATCGGGCCGATCAGGGCCAGACCGGCCGCGAAGGCCCCCATGATGGCCGCCGCGGGCAGGGTGAGCACCCAACCGAGCCCGATTTGGCCGGCCATGCCCCAGCGCACGGTCGAGCCGCGCCGGCCCAGGCCCGAGCCGATGACCGAGCCGGACGCGACCTGCGTGGTGGAGAGGGCGAAGCCGAGGTGGCTGGACGCGAGGATGGTGGCCGCGGTGCTGGTCTCCGCCGCGAAGCCCTGGGCCGGCTTGATCTCGGTGAGGCCGCGACCCATGGTCAGGATGATGCGCCAGCCGCCGGTGTACGTGCCGATGGCGATGGCGAGGGCGCAGGTGGTGATGACCCACAGCTGCGGGCCGGTGCCCACGTCCTGCATCCCGCTGGCGATCAGAGTGAGGGTGATGACACCCATGGTCTTCTGGGCGTCGTTGGTGCCGTGCGCGAGGGCGACGAGCGACGAGGAGAAGATCTGCGCGTAGCGGAAGCCACCACGGCCATCCGCCTTGCCGGAATCACGGCGGGTGATCGAGTAGGCGAGCTTGGTGGCGAGGAAAGCCACGATGCCCACCGTGAGCGGGGCGATCAGCGCCGGCAGGATGACCTTGGCCAGCACGACGTCGTAGGCGACCGCCTGCGAGCCGACGCCGATGATCGTGGCGCCGATGAGACCGCCGAACAGGGCGTGGCTCGAGCTGGACGGCAGTCCGCGCAGCCAGGTGATCAGGTTCCAGACGATGGCGCCGATCAGGCCCGCAAAGATGATCTCGGGCGTGATCTGAACGCCGGCGTCACCCTCCTTGATGATGCCGCCGGAGATGGTCTTGGCGACCTCGGTGGAGAGGAACGCCCCGATCAGGTTCAGGACGGCGGCGAGTCCCACCGCGACTTTCGGGCGCATGGCGCCGGTCGCGATGGGGGTGGCCATCGCGTTCGCGGTGTCGTGGAAGCCGTTGGTGAAGTCGAAAATCAGTGCCAGCGCAATCACAAGCGCGACGATCAGGGTGAAATCCACCGGCGTCTTCCTCTGGGTGTACGACAGCCGGGGTTATCTCAAGCTGCAAAGCAGTGATAAGCCTGACACTCCCGGAGAGGCAGGTCAATTCAGAGCCGATCGACCACCGTCGCCAGATCGGGGCCGAAGGTGAAGGTGGCCCGCACCGGAATGCCGGCGAGCACTCCCGGCAGCCAGTGCCGGGCGTCGTCCCACATGTCGTCGACCGGCAGGGCGGCCACGTCGAACCAGACCGGGTTCAGCTCGTCGGACTCGCGCGGGGTGCCGCTCCACTCGGTGCAGACGAACACGCTGGATTCCTGGCTCCAGGCCTCCCGGTGCGGGAACAGGTAGGTCAGCAGCCCCAGCGGGGTGAGGGCGGATGCCGCCACGACCAGGCCGGACTCCTCCTCGATCTCCCGCACCATCGCCTGCACGGCCGACTCACCCGGCTCGAGCTTGCCGCCCAAGCCGACAATGTTGCCGAGGCCCAGGCCCTTCTTCTTGCGGCCGAGCAGCACCTGCAGCTCCCCCGACGGGGAACGGCGGGTGAGGTAGCAGACGCACACCTGGGGCAGGGACATTCCCCCATGGTAACGACGAAGAACCGGGGCTCCTTCTCAGCGCGCCTTGTTAGGCTGCAGGCATGAATTTTGTGCCTGAATCCGGAACCATAACCATGTTCACGACGACCTGGTGCGGCTACTGCACCCGCCTGAAGACCCAGCTGGTCAAGGCCGGAATAACCTACACCGAGATCAACGTGGAAGAGGTCCAGGGCACCTCGGAACTCGTGATGAGCCTGAACAACGGCAACCGTACGGTTCCGACCATCCTCTTTCCGGACGGCTCGAGCGCGACGAACCCGTCTCTGGCGCAGGTACAGGCCAAGCTCGCCTGAGCCGCTTCCGAACAAACCTCGGGGTCCCGGTTCGACCTCCGCCGACCGGCGGGTATCGAACCGGGACCCCTCGGAGCACTCGCGGGTCCAACTGCGTGCGGATTTAGCCGAACAGCACCGCGGCCTCGTCGTAGCGCGCCTGCGTCACGGTCTTGAGACCGATGGTCGCGTCGGCGATGCTGACGATCTCCATGTCGGTGCCGCGCAGGGAGACCATGGAGCCCCACTGGCCGGCGTAGACGGCGTCGACGGCCGCCATGCCGAGGCGGGTCGCGAGCACTCGGTCGTAGGCCGAAGGGGAGCCGCCGCGCTGGGTGTGGCCGAGGACGGTGGCGCGGGTCTCGATGCCCGTGCGCTCCTCGATCATCGGGGCGATCATTTCACCGATGCCGCCGAGTCGGGGGCGGTTGAACGCGTCGAGGCCCTTGGTGGAGAGCGCCTCGTCCATCCCGGCGAGCTTGAATCCCTCGGAGACGACGAGGACGGGGGCGCGGCCGCGGTCACGCACATGCATGACCCATTCGCAGATCTGCTCGATGGTCTGCGGCTGCTCGGGGATCAGGATGGCGTGGGCGCCGCCGGCCATGCCGGAGTGCAGGGCGATCCAGCCCACGTGGCGGCCCATGACCTCGACGATCATGCAGCGGCCGTGGGACTCGGCCGTGGTGCGCAGCCGGTCGATGGCCTCGGTGGCGATCTCGACGGCGGTGTTGAAGCCGAACGAGTAGTCGGTGGCTTCGAGGTCGTTGTCGATGGTCTTGGGCACGCCGACGATCTGGAGTCCGGCATCCGTCAGGCGGCGCGCCGCGGTGAGGGTGCCCTCGCCTCCAATGGCGATGATCGCGTCGATGCCTTCGGCGTCCATCGTCTTCTGAATGTTAATGGGGCCGCCGTTTTCACCCTCGAACGGGTTCGTGCGGGAGCTGCCGAGGATGGTGCCCCCCTGCCGGGAGAGACCGCGCACGCTGTGCCGGTCCAGAGTCATAAAGTCGCCCTCGACCAAGCCTTTCCAGCCGTTGCGAATGCCGACGAATTCGGCATCGAGGACGCGGATGCCTTTAAGGACGGAACCGCGAATAACCGCGTTCAGTCCGGGGCAGTCTCCGCCGCTGGTGAGGATTCCAATTTTCATTTGTCGTTGCTCCTTGTTGCACAAGTGATCAGATTGGCGCCCACACCGCCGCCAGTTAATAATGGACCCCAAGCGGGGCCGGTTCAAATCCACGCCGGTGAGGGACGCGTTCTACAGCTCCCCGTCGAGTGCCAGGGTCAACAGGTAGATCAGGGCGCTGGCCTGCACGGAATCGGCGGACGAGATCTCTTCGACGGCACCGTCCAGGGCGCGGGCCGCGAGACCCTGCTTGCTGCCGATGAGTTCGGCGATGCGCGCGTCGATGGTGTGGGCGGCGATGATCCGCCAGGCGGTGACCGGCTCGTCCTGGCCGATGCGGTGGACCCGGTCGATGGCCTGCGTCTGCTCGGCGGCGGTCCAGCTGAGCTCGGCGAGCACGACGTTGGAGGCGGCCTGCAGGTTGACGCCGACTCCGGCGGCGGTCAGGGAACAGACCACGACGGCCACTGACGGGTCGTCGTTGAAGGAGTCGATCGCGGCCTGGCGGGCCAGGGCGCTCTGGTCGCCACGCAGGGACACCGTGCGCAGACCTCGCTTGGCGAAGATGTCCTCGGCGGCATCCATCACGTCGATGTGCTTGGCGAAGAAGACGACCTTGCCCACCGAGTGCGCCAGCTGCACGGCGTAATCCGCCGCGAGGGCCGCCTTGGCCTGGCCGATCTTGCGCACCATGGTGAAGACGTTCTCGCCGGTGGTCTGCCCCTTCGATTCCTCGAGTTCGGCGTGGGCGACCGCACGGATGAACGCGGCGCGCTGCTCGCCCTCGAGCGCGGGCGGCGTCTGGCCGGGATGGCGGGCGACGACGAGGGAATGGTACCGGGTGACCAGCCGGGCGGCGAGCTCCCGTTCGGCCTGGCGGATGGAGCGACCGAGGTCGTCGTCCAGCTCGACCGGGATGTCGGCGATGCGCTTGGCCGGCAAGTCGGCGGCGACGTCGACCTTGCGGCGGCGCACGATGCCGAGGTCGATCACGGCGGCACGCGCCTCGGCGTAGAAGCCGGGGTCGGCGGGGGTCAGGCCGATCGCCTCGAGCTTCTGCATGAGTCTGGGGGCCGGCTTGTCGCCGTCGAGCCAGCCGAGGAACTGCCAGATCGCGCGGAAGTCGTCGACGTCGTTGATCAGTGGGGTTCCGGTCAGGGCCATCAGCAGCGGGTTGCCGCCGGGCGTCCGGCGCCGGATCTGCTCGGCCAGGGCCAGCACGTGCTTGGAGCGCTGCGACTGCAGGTTCTTGATGAAGTGCGCCTCGTCGACGACCATGCCCTTGAAACCGAGAGTGCCCAGCCAGGCGCGGTGCCGGTCGAGCACGTCGTAGTTGACGATGACGACGTCTGCGAACGCGTCTAGTGTGTCGCCGTCGCCGTGGATGACGGTGGCCCGGCGGTTCGGCGTCCACAGCTCGACCTCGCGCACCCAGTTCATCTTGACGACGTTGGGCACGATGGCCAGGAGCGGGTAGGACCCGCTGACGGATGCCGCGAGCAGGCTCTGCGCCGTCTTCCCGAGCCCCGGCTCGTCGGCGAGCAGGTAGCTGCGGTGGCCGAGGCGCGCACTTTCGACGAAGCGGGCCTGGTGGCGCATCAGCTCCATGCCGCGAGGCGAGAGCCGGTCGACGCGGGGAGCCTCGGGCAGATCCATGCTGGCGGCCTGGCCGCCGGAGCCGTACTCGAAGGACTTGAACAGCGGGCCGATGAGTTCCCAGTTGGCCAGGCGACGGCCGGAGACGACCGGCGGGGCCGCTGCGGCGCTGAAGTCGGGGGCGAGGAACGGGTTGGCGAGCTGGCGGGCCTTGACCGACTGCGGGATGACCTGGTTCACCGGCACCTCGGGCTTGGCCTCGGGTTCCCGGGTGATGATCAGTTCGTCGGGCGTGAGTTCGGCACCGGACTCCAGCAGCCAGTCACGGCGGAAACGCTGCGCGACCGTGGACACGCCGGCATCCGGTTCGAGCAGGGTGATCAGGCTGGTGTCGCGGGCCGCGGTCTTCGCCAGGATCTGGGCGATGCCGTCGAGGCGCTTCAGCAGTTCGGCGCGGTTCGCGTCGGTGAGTTCCTTGTCGCCCTTGACCCGGGCGCGTTCCTCGCGCATGAGCAACGCGATCACCTGGTACTTGGTGCGGTTGGTCGGGCCGAGCTTGGCGCCGGTCTGCGCCTTCGCCTCCACCTCGCGCACCTTGCGGGCGAGGATGGGGATGATGGGGGCGTCATCGTCGCGGGAACGAGGTCGCGATCGTGCGCGGCCTCCGGCTGCAACTCGGTTGTTCGAACCGGCGGCCTGGTGGCGGGTGTAAGCCATTCTTCTCCAACTTCACAGCAGCACAGCAGTCAGGGGCCGTGCTCGACGTGGTGCGGTATCCGTGGACACCGGTGCGATCGATACGTCGAAGCCTGAATCGAGCAACGTGCCAACCATATTTGCGCCACCGGCATGTGGGATGCAGCGGCACGGTCAAGACGGTAATCGGGCTATTTCAACGCGGCTCTATTCTACGCCTGCTGGTCAATCCCGGTGCACCGGCACCTTGGTGACGACGCCGGCGAGAATGAAGACCAGCGCGGCGATGAATTGGGCGGACACCCAGCCCTGGCCGGACAGGTCGATGACCACGATCGGGTTCCAGAGCACCGCGATCGGCACCAGGCCGATCAACCACAGCCAGGCCTTCGCCTGGATGACGAAGACACAGAGGATCAGCGCGAGGATGCTGACCGCATAGCGGATGATGATGAAACTTTCGGAGTCCAGCAGCGCGAGCCCGCCGAGCAGGATGACCGCGCCGAGCAGGCCGGGTGCCAGCGCGGAACGCGTGAATGTGGGTTCGACCGGGGTGCCCATCAGACGCCTCCTCCTCCGCCGCCGCCTCCACCACCGCCGACCGAGCCACCTCCACCCGAACCGGAACTGGAGGAACTCGACGCGCTTCCCGACCAGGAGGCCGAGGTGGAGCTCGTGAATGAGCTCAACCCGGCGGCGAACCAGACCGGATTGAACGGAGCGGACTCAGCGTACCAGTCCGGCTGAGCGTCGCTCCGGGCGTAGTAGTCGCCGAGAACCTGCGACCAGTCCTTCTCCTGGCCGAACAGCACGGCGTACGGCAGCAGACGCTCGTAGAGCCTCAGCACCTGCCCCGGCTGCCCGGGGTCAGGCAAGCCGGGCCGACCGAGAACGGATGCCGGGTCCGGCCGGTAGGGCGACCGCAGCGCTCCGACGGGGCTCTGCAGCACCCGCAGCCGGTCGGCCTCGGCGATCTCGATGTACAGCTTCACACCGGCGAGGTAGTCGCGCAGCTCGGCGCCGGCCGCGGTGAAGGGCCGCACGCTCGCGACGGCGGTGAGGGTCGTGACCGAGGCGGCGATCCCCAGCACCAGAACCAGGACCGGCCAGCCCGCGCCGACCTCGGTGATGAACGCCCCCAGGCAGCCAACCAGGGTCAGGATGCCGGTGAACACGGCGCCGGCGATCAGCCACCGACGCGGCCGGCCTCCCTTCTCCACCCGCAGCCCGTCGGCCAGCACCTGCTTCAGGACCGCCTGAAGCTGCTTGGTCAGCCCGGTGCCCAGCGTGGTGTCCTTCGTCGTGAGGTCGCGGCTCGTGCCCGCCTGCAGACCCGGAAACAGCAGCCGCAGCACGGCCTGCTCACTGGTGTCGAGGTCTCGGGTGTGCCGCAGCTCGAGCATGTAGTGCTTCTTGCCCTCACCCTCCAGCACCCGCACGTTGCCGCGCACCGCGAAGCTGAGGAACTGGGCGGTCATGGCCTGGGCGCTGGTGCGGGTCACATTGCCGGCCACGAGCAGGTTTACGCCCTTCGGCGGAAGATACTCGGCGATGATGGTCGGCCGGCCCGGCGCGTTTCGCCACCGGGTGACCCGGGCGACGATCGCGAGACCCGCGACGATCAGTCCGAACAGCGCCGCGGCGAGGCCGATGCCCGGGAGCGGGTTCGCCGTGAACGACTGGTCGCGGGGAACGAAGGTGCCGGGCTCGAACCCGACCGCCAGGGTCAGCCCCTCGGCCGGTCCGAGCGCCCCGGCGGTGACGTCGATCGCGACGGCCTCGCCCACGGCATCCGTCGTCGGCCCGGCATCCGTCGTCGGCCCGGCATCCGTCGACAGCGAGGCGCAGGGTTCCGACGAGTCAGGGGTGCCCTGGTAGCAGGCGGCCTCCCCGGTGAGCCGGGGTGCGACGTCCGGGTCGACCGTGAGGGTGGCGGACACGTCGCCGAACGGCTGAGCCCAGCCGGTGCCGTTGACCTCCCGGTAGAACTCCTGGATCGGGGCGTCCTCCGGCTCGAGCGTGACGTCGACCTGCTCGTAGGTGATGACATAGGTCTGCACGCCGTGCGCGTAGTCATCGGCGGCGATCGTCACCTCCAGGAACTCGTCTCCGCCATCCTCACTGGTCGTTGTGGTGTCGACGCCGCGCTTTCGACCGTTCTCGTCGGTCACGCTGACCAGTTCCAGGTCGGTGGGATGCCCGTTGTAGTGGGTGGGGATCGCGCGCAGGATGCCGCGGTTCTGGTCGGACTCCGGGAACCGGGCGACGATCGTCTCGGTGGTGGTCAGGCGCGAGTGCCCGTCGTCGGTGAGGCCCAGCTCGAAATCGGAGTGCCAGGAGTCGAAGTCGAAGTCCTCCACGCCCGCCGACACGGCGCCCGAAGCGTGCACCGGGCCGGCGACCGCGAGCCCCGGAGCGGACGCGCCGAGGAGGCCGAGGCCGCCGAGTATGGCTGTGAACAGGACAATCAGCGCACGACGCATGCCTTCACTCTACTCAGCGGCCCGCCGGGGCGGCCTGCTACCGGAACGTGTTCAGACGCAGACTGTTCAGCACCACGAACAGGCTGGAGAACGCCATCGCGGCTCCGGCGATCATCGGGTTGAGCAGGCCGAACGCGGCCAGGGGAAGCGCCGCCAAATTGTAGGCGAAGGCCCAGAACAGGTTGCCCTTGATCACGCGCAGGGTGCGGCGGGACAGCCGGATGGCGTCGGGCACGGTGCCGAGGTGGTCGCGAACGACGGTGACGTCGCTGGCCTCGATGGCCACGTCGGTGCCGGTGGCCAGGGCGATGCCCAGGTCGGCCTGGGCGAGTGCGGCGGCGTCGTTCACGCCGTCGCCGACCATGGCGACGACCCGACCCTCGGACTGCAGGCGCCGGATCGTGGCGACCTTGTCTTCGGGGAGCATGCCGGAGAAGACCTCGTCGATGCCGACGGCCGCGGCCACCTCCCCGGCGGTGCGGGCGTTGTCGCCGGTGAGCAGGATCGGGGTCAGCCCGAGCGAGACGAGCTCGGCGAGCGCGGCCGGGGCCTCGGATCGCACGGTGTCGGCGATGTCGAGCACGGCTCGCGCCTCGTCGTCCCAGCCGACCACGACGGCGGTGCCGGTGGAGGACTCGATGGCCTGGGTCAGTCGCGCCTCGAGCGGCCCGGGGAAGAGCGAGGGCCGGCCGACGAGGACCGCGTGGCCCTCGACCGTGCCGGAGACGCCGAGGCCGGCGGTGGCCCGAAATCCGGTCACCTCGGGCAGCGGCGCGGCGGCTCCCCCGGTTCCCGCGTTCGCGGCGACGATGGCCCGGGCGATGGGATGCTCGGAGGCGCTCTCCAGTGCCGCCGCGTAGCGCAGCGCAGTGCCGGCGTCGCCGGTGGCCGTGGTCTGGCGCAGGGACATCCGCCCGGTGGTGAGGGTGCCGGTCTTGTCGAGCAGGATGGTGTCGACCTTCCGGGTCTGTTCGAGAGCCTCCGGGCCCTTGATCAGGATGCCGAGTTGGGCGCCCCGGCCGGTTCCCACCAGCAGCGCGACGGGGGTGGCCAGGCCGAGAGCACAGGGGCAGGCGATGATCAGCACGGCCACCATGGCGGTGAAGCCGGCTTCCACGGGGCTGCCGGTGGCGATCCAGACCACGAAGGTGGCCAGTGCCAGCAGGATGACCGCGGGCACGAAGACACCGGCGACCCGGTCGGCGAGGCGCTGGATGTCTGACTTGCCGAGCTGGGCATCCTCGACGAGCTTCGCCATCTGGGCCAGGCGCGTTCCGGCGCCGACCTGGGTGGCGCGCACCAGGAGGCGGCCGCCCTGGGCGACCGTGGCGCCGACGACCTCGTCGCCCGGGCCGACCTCGATCGGTACGGACTCCCCGGTGATCATGCTGAGGTCGACGGCGGCCTGGCCATCGACCACGACGCCGTCGGTCGCGATCTTCTCGCCCGGACGCACCACGAACAGGTCGCCGACGGAGAGAGCGTCGATCGGGATGCTCTGCTCGGTGCGGGTGGCGGCCATCAGGTTGCCGGGGTTGCTCGGGCTCTCCCGCACGACCGTGACGTCTTTCGCGCCGAGGTCGAGCAGGGCGTGCAGGGCCGAGCCGGCCCGCTTCTTCGACCGTTCCTCGAGGTAGCGCCCGAGTAGCAGGAAGGTGATCACGCCGGCGGCGACCTCGAGGTAGATGTTGCCGGAGGCGTCGCCGCGGCTGATCGTGAACTCGAAGGAGTGCCGCATGCCGGTCATGCCGGCCATGCCGAAGAAGAGCGCGTAGAGCGACCAGCCGAAGGAGGCCAGTGTACCCACGGTGATCAGGGTGTCCATGGTGACGGCGCCGTGGCGGAGGTTGGTGACGGTGGCGCGGTGGAATGGGTACCCGCCCCAGACCACGACCGGGGCGGCGAGCACGAGCGACAGCCATTGCCAGTAGTCGAACTGCAGGGCCGGCACCATTGCGAGCACGATGACGGGCACCGAGAGCGAGGCGCTGACCAGGAGGCGGATGCGCAGCGGGGTCGACGGGCCCTTCGTCTCGGCCGGCGCCGTTCGACGGACGGATGCCGGTTCGACCACGGCCGCCTGGTAGCCGGCCTTGCCGACCTCGGCGATCAGCTCGGCGGGGGTGACCCCCTCGGGGTACGTCACCCGGGCTCGCTCCGTGGCGAGGTTGACCTGGGCGGTGACGCCGTCCACGCCGTTGAGACGTCCTTCCACGCGGCCGACGCAGCTCGCGCAGGTCATGCCCTCGATGGAGAGGTCGACGGTGTTCGACACGGTAGTCCTTTCGCTCGGGACAGGCGGCCCGAAACAGCTTCCCTGTAGAGAACAGAATACCCCTTGGGGGTATTCCGATTCACGGTACTGTGATCCCATGATCGAAGACATCAAACGGCGTGCCCTGCACCGTGCCCGCATTCTGGAGGGCCAGATGCGCGGCCTGGAGAAGATGATTGAGAACGAGGACTACTGCATCGACATCCTCACCCAGTCCCTGTCGATCCAGAAGTCGCTCGGCTCTCTCAACAAGCTCCTGGTCGACAACCACCTGCAGACCCACGTGACCGAGATGTTCGAGGCCGGCGGCGAGGCGAGGGAGACTGCCATCACGGAGCTGCTCAAGGTCTTCGAGCTGAACAACAACCGAGGCTGACGCCGACGGCACCGGCCGCGTTGACATCACCGGTGGAATCACATAGCGTCTCTGAATGCTCCGAACCGTGGCATCGATCGTTCCCCCCGAGACGAATTGGTTATCCCCTTGACTTCAGACACTGCTTCCCCCGTGCACAACCCCGGCCACGCCGATCACCACGACATCACGGATCTGGTCGGCGAATACCGCCAGCGCCAGCTCAATCTCTTCCGTGAGCGCCAGCCGGAACTCGAGCCCCACGAGCAGGTCACGGCGCACCTCCCCACCCACTAGCACCGCCGCCGTCGGGTCCGCGCCGCGCCGGATCTGCTGGATCGTCAGATCTGCTGGATCGGGATCGCGCTGCTCGACGGCGGGCGCTGGAACAGGATCTCGAGTGCGGGTTTGAGTTCGCTCACCCAGACCGCGTAGGCCGCGTCGTTCAGGTGCAATCGGTCATCCGAGTACGCCACGTCGATTTCGCCGTCGGGCCGGGCCAGCCGTGTCCACAGGTCCAGGTACTGGGCGTGCAGGGTCGGCGCGAACTGGCGCAGGTGGCGGTTGATCGAGCGCACGGTGTCGGCGAGTTCGCTTTCGCGCGGCGGCACCGACACGACCAGGATGCGCACGGCCGGCAGGCGCTTGCGCAGCATGCAGAGCACCGTTTCCATGTTGCGCACGACGTACTCGTCCGACCGGTGCCAGCCCAGGTCGTTCGTGCCGACCGCCACCACAACCGCGTCCGGCTGCCGGTCGACGACCTGGTCGAGTTCGGCGACGACCTCATCCGTGGTGTGCCCGTTGGCCCCGAGATTGCGCACGTCGTACTCAGGGAGCCAGTCCGACCAGTTGCCGTCCGCGGTGAAACCGTCACCGATGAACAAAACGGATGACGACATCACTTCTCCCTCGCAACCCCCTCCATCATGCCTCGCCCGTGTAAGGCCGGCTAGGTCAGCGAGGTCGGGTCACGGCTCAGGCGGCGCGGTCGGCGACCGGAGGGCCCGCTGCTGAAGCAGTCGCGGCGCCCGCGGTCGTCACGGCCGCCTCCACGGCGGCCTCCCCGACGGCGGCCGCCGTGATCCGGTTGGCCATGCCGTTGAAGATGACGCCGTGGAAGGGCAAGATCGCGAACCAGTACAGCCGACCGCCCAGGCCCCGCGGGAAGAAGACGGCCCGCTGACGGTAGACCGAACCGCCGCCCTCCACCGGATCCGCCGTCATCTCGAGCCAGGCCCGGCCGGGAACGCGCATTTCGGCGCGGAGGCGCAGGAAGCGGCCGGTGTCGATGCGCTCGACCCGCCAGAAGTCCAGCACGTCGCCCGTGTGCAGGTGGTCGGGGTTGCGCCGGCCACGGCGCAGCCCGACCCCGCCGACCAGCTTGTCCATCCAGCCGCGGATGGCCCACGCCAGCGGGAACGAATACCAGCCGTTGTCGCCGCCGATGCTCTCGATCACGCGCCACAGGTCATCCGGCTTCGCGGCGGTGTGCTTCTCCTTGAGGTCGGTATAGACGAGGTGCCCGGCCCATTCGGGGTCGCTGGGCAGCGGGTTGCTCGACGCGCCCGCGATCGACGCGTTCCGCCAGCTGGTCTCGACGTCGCCGTCGCGCATGCGGCCGAGTGCCAGGCGCACGGCGGTGCGGTAGCCGGTGAGACCCGCTTTCGGCTGGGGAATGTACCCGTCGATGTCGCGCTCGTGCACCACGCAGTCGTTCTGCAGGCTGGCGATGATCGGCACGGCCAGACTGCGCGGGATGGGCGTGACCAGGTTGACCCACTGCGACGCGAGCCAGGGCGTGAACACGGGCAGGGACGCGATCGGTCGCTGGCGGAGGCCCGCTTCGAGGGCGTACCCGTTCATCATCTGGCCGTAGCGCAGCACGTCGGGACCGCCGATGTCGAAGGTGCGGTTGATGTCGGCGGGAAGCTCCGCCGAGGAGACGAGGTAGTAGAGCACGTCGCGCACGGCGATCGGCTGGATCTTGTTGCGCACCCATTGCGGCGCCGGCATATACGGCAGCACGTCGGTCAGGTGCCGGATCATCTCGAATGAGGTGGAGCCGGAGCCGATGACAACCCCGGCCTGCAGGGCGGCCGTCGGCACGCCGGACGCCAGCAGGATGCGGCCGACCTCGGCCCGGGAGCGCAGGTGCTGGGACAGCTCCTCGGTGGCGGGGTGCAGCCCGCCCAGGTAGACGATGCGGGAGACCCCGGCCTCGGCGGCCGCCGTGGCCACGTTCTTCGCCGCGAGGCGTTCCGTGCTCTCGAAGTCGCCGCGAGTACCCATCGAGTGCACCAGGTAGTAGAGCACGTCGACCCCGGCGACGGCCGCCCGAACGCTGGCCAGATCCCCGAGATCACCCTCGGCGACCTCCACCTGATCGACCCACGGGACATCCTTCAGCTTCTGAGGCGTACGCACGAGTACGCGCACGTCGTAGCCGGCTTCCAGTAGCAGGGGAACGAGCCGGCCACCGATATACCCGGTGGCGCCGGTCACAAGCACACGTCGTTGCGTCGTCATAGCGAAAGCCTAGGGGTGGATGCTGGACTGACGCCGAGGATCAGGCAAACGGCCGCACGCGACGACGCCGCCCCGGCTGGGGACCTGGGCTGTGGACCGGGGCTGGGGACCGGGCCTGGGGACCGGGGCTGTGGATGACTTGCGCGGGCCCGCGCCGGGTGCGACATCATCGCCGGATGACACTTCGACTTGACCCTCGGTATCCGGTCGTCTGGCGCTCGCCCGACATCATCCAGGTCGGCGTCGACCGACCGCTCGCCGTGATCACCGCGCGAAGCCCGGGGCTCGAGCGGGTGCTCGCGGCCCTGTCCGTGGGGGTGCCCCGCTCGGGCGCGCTGATGATCGGGCGGGAGGGCGGGGCCTCCGACGAGGCCGTCCTGGCACTGCTCCGCGCCCTGCGGCCGGCCCTGCTGGTCACCGCGGAGACCGTTCCCGGACCCGCCCGGTTGCCCGAACCGGCGGTGGCGGCGCCGCCGCCCGGGATCTGTGTCGACGGGAACGGGCTCACGGCGGACCTGATCCGCGCCCTGATCGGCACCCTGGGTCTGACCCTGGCCGCGGCCGGGCACCCCGGCACCGGGCTGGCCGTGGTCGTGGGGCACTACGCGCTGGAACCGGAGCGGCATGGGCGCTGGCTGCGCCGGGACATCCCGCACCTGCCCGTGGTGTTCAGCGACAGCGAGGTTCGGATCGGACCGCTGGTCGAGCCGGGGGTCGGCCCCTGCCTGTACTGCCTGGAACTGGCGCACCTCGAATCCGACCCGTCGTGGGCGGCCGTCGCCTGCCAGCTGCTGAGCCGCCGGGCGCCCACGGAGACCCCGCGGGCCGGCATCGACGTGGCCGCCCTCGTCGCCGGGATCAGCCACGACCGGCTCGTCCTCGGGCGATCCACCCTGACGGAGACCGCGCTCGTCCTCGACACGGCGTCCGGCGCGCTGAAACGGCGCGGCTACCGGCCGCATGAGCGGTGCGGCTGCCGCATCGTACCTGGGAACGTGACCGCGCTGCGCGAGGCCGGGCGCCCCTCCGACCCGGTGTGACCGTGGTCCGCGCCGCTCAGGCTCAGGCTCGTGGTCAGGCGAGCCGGATCTCGTGGTCAGCCTGCCCGCGCGTGCGCTCGATCAGCCGCGCATTGGCCTCATCGGGACCGAGCGCCCAGGCTCGGGCTTGCGCCGCGGTCTTGCCGAAGCGCTCGTGCCGGGCCACCAGCCGGCCGAGACGGATGCCCCGCTCCAGCCCCACGAACAGGGTCAGGTCGAGCAGCGGCCGGGCCGCGGCCCAGCCACCCTCGTCATGCAGCAGGTAGTTGCCCTCCACCACCACGAGGCTCCGTTCCCGGCCGATCGCCACGGCACCAGGGGTCGGTTCCTCCACCTCCCGGTCGAAACCGGGCGCCACCACGGTGCCCCGGGCCGACCGGAGCAGCCGCAGCAGCGCCAGGAACCCGTCGACGTCGAACGTGTCGGGCGCTCCCATCCGGTCGCGACGGCCGAGTTCGACCAGGCGGGCCTGCGGCAGGTGGTAGCCGTCCATCGAGACCAGCTGCGCGCGCGGCAGTGCGACGGCGGCGGCGCCGGCAGGACGGGCACCGGCGTTCAGCCGGGCGACGAGCGCCTCCCCCACGGTCGACTTTCCCGACCCCGGGGCGCCGGCCAAGCCGACGAGGGTGCGCGGGCCGGCATCCGTCGCCCGCCCGCGTCGGGTTTCGGCAGCCCGGACGGCCAGAGCGACCTCGTCGAGGGTGCGGAGCAGTGCCATCGGAGGCGCTCAGCCGGCCGGGCGGTCGAGTCGGAGGCCCGGCGCGGAGTCGAAGACGAATTCGGCCCAGAGGCGGTAACCGAGGGCGCTCGGGTGGAACTCGTCGCTGGCGAAGAAGCCGTCGACGTAGGGCGGCGGGGTGGGGATCGCGACGACCCCGTCGAGACCCTCGACGGCCAGGCGGGCGCCGGTGTCGAGGCTTGCGGCGTGCCGGGCGAGGGTGGCGCGGAGGGGTTCGGGCAGCAGCGCGAACCGGTCGAAACGCGGCATCAGCGACACGAGCACGGCCGCCTGCGGCGCCGCGGCCCGGAGGGCGAGCACGATCCGGCGCACGTCGTTCGTGAAGGCGTTCCGAGAGCGCAGCCCCAGGGCGTCGTTCGCGCCGATGGTCAGCAGGGCCAGGTCGAAGGGCACGGCGGCGGCATCCGTCAGGAAGCGCGCGCGCACGTCTCGGGCCGTGGCGCCGTTCTCGCCGATCGCCCGCCAGGTGCTGCCCCGGCCCCAACGTTCGGACACCTCGTGGGCGATCCAGCCCGGCAGTGCCTCGGCCTGGGTCTCGGCGCCCACACCGGCCGCGGTCGAGTCGCCAAGCACGAGGATGCGCAGCGGGTCGGGGCCGGGCCGGGACCCGGTCCACGGGAGGGCGGCGTCGGGCAGCCGGGGCGTTTCGCGGCGCAGCCGGCGCGCCTGCGTCACCAGCAGCGGCGCGTAGGGAACCGCGGCCAGGCGCGTGAACGGGAAAGTGGGCACGCCCCGAGGCTACCCCGCGCCTTGGGTCAGGCGCGGCGGGCGCCGGGCGCACGCACGCCGCGGGCGCCGATCTCGGCCAGGAACCGGGAGCGCTCCCGGGGGCTGCGCTGCTGATGGCCCGCGGCCGACCAGCTGAGGGACAGTCGTTTACGGGCGCGGGTGATGCCCACATAGAGCAGCCGGCGTTCCTCGTCGATCTGCTCGAAGGTTCCCGCGTAGCTGATCGGCACCAGCCCCTCGGATAGCCCGATCAGGAAGACGGCGTCCCATTCGAGTCCCTTCGCGGAGTGCAGCGTCGCCAGGGTGACCGCGGACACCGTCGGCTCGTGCTGGCCGGCCTGGCGCTCCATCAGCTCGTCGGTGAACTGGCGGAACGTGGTCTCCGGGGCCGCCTGGTCGACCAGACCCATGATCGCGTTCAGCGACTCCCACCGGTCGCGCACCGCGCCCTGGGCCTCCGGCGCGCTCTGGCTCCAGCCGAGGGAGCGCAGCACATCGCTGACCGACTTGAACAGGGGTTCGCCGATGATCGACACGGATGCCGCGCGCAGCTGCATCACCGCCTGCTTGACCTCGGCCAGGTCGAAGAACCGCTTCGACCCCCGGATCTGGTAGCTGACCCCCACATCCCCGAGGGCGGTTTCGAGCATGGCGGCCTGCACGTTCACCCGGAACAGCACGGCGATGTCCTCCGGGCGGGTGCCGGCCTCGATCAGCTCGACGATGTGCTGGGCGACGCCGCGGGCCTCCGCCATGTCGCTCGGGTACTCGCGCACCCCCGGTTCGTCCCCGGTCTCGCTGGCATGGGCGCGCAGGGTGAGGGCGCCGGCGCGCCCGCGCATGAGCTGGTTGGCGGTGGCGACGATCGAACCCGTCGACCGGTAGTTCTGCTCGAGGCGCACGACGGTGGCATCCTCCCAGCGCTTGGGGAAGTCGAGCAGGTAGTCGCTGCGGGCGCCCGCGAAGGAGTAGATGGTCTGGCTGGCGTCGCCGACGACGCAGAGATCGCGCCGCTCCCCCAGCCAGAGCGAGAGCAGGTCATGCTGCAGCGGGGAGACGTCCTGGTACTCATCCACCACGAAGAAGCGGTATTGCTCGCGCACCTGCAGGGCGACGGATGGCTCGGCCTCGATCATCCCGGCCATCGCCAGCAGCACATCCTCGAAGTCGATCTGCTTGCGGTCGTTTTTAAGACGCTCGTAGCTCTCCATCATGGCCAGCACCTGGTCCACGTCGAGCCGGCCGGGCAGGCTGCGCCGGGCGATGCCGGCCCCGTAGGCCTCGATGCCGATTCCGGAGGTCTTGCGCCATTCGATCTCGGCGGCCAGGTCGCGGAGGGTGGCCGTGTCCAGCTTGAGTTTGAGGGTCTCGGCGGCGTGCCCGAGCAGGCGGCCCTTGCCGTCTAGGATGCGGGGCGCCTGGCCGCCGACGACGTGCGGCCAGAAGTAGTTCAGCTGGGACAGGGCCGCCGAGTGGAACGTGCGGGCGGCGACGCCGCCGGCGCCGAGCTGCCGCAGCCGGCCGCGCAGCTCCGCGGCGGCGCGTGCCGTGAAGGTGAGGGCCATCACCCGGGTCGGCGAGTAGGCCCCGGTCATCACGCCGTAGGCGATGCGGTGGGTGATGGCCCGGGTCTTACCGGTCCCGGCGCCGGCGAGCATGCACACCGGACCCACGAGCGCTTCGGCCGCCACCCGCTGCTGGTCGTCGAGGCCGGCCAGCAGGGACCCGGCGGTCAGCGCCATCCGTGCGCCTCGTCGGGACCGAAGTCGAGGGGTTCACCGAGCCAGTGCTCGATGATCGCCCGGGCGATCGAGGAGCGGCCGGGGAGGATGATGGCGTCTCCGGAGGCCCGCAGCTCGTCCCGGCTGAACCAGCGCAGGTCGAGGATCTCCTCCCCGTCGGGGAGCAGTGCCGCCGGAGCCTGCCCGTCGGCGAGCCGGGCCGTGAAGCCGAACATGATCGAGGCCGGGAACGGCCAGGGCTGGGAGCCGAGGTAGACCGGGTCGGTCACGCGGAGGCCGGACTCCTCGAACATCTCCCGGATGACGGCCGCCTCGAGCGATTCGCCCGGTTCGACGAAGCCGGCCAGGAGCGAGTAGCGGTTGCCCTCCCAGAGGGCGTTCGAGCCGAGCAGGATGCGGTCGTCGGCATCGGTGATCAGCACGATCACGGCCGGGTCGGTGCGCGGAAACACCTGGCCGCCGCAGTCGGGGCAGCGTCTGGTCCAGCCGGCGTTCTCGACCAGGGTCGCCGTGCCGCAGCGCGGGCAGTGGGCGTGCGAGGCGTGCCAGTTCACGACGCCGACCGTCTCGGTGAACAGTCCCGCGTCGCGGTCGGACAGGGTGGTCGCCACCTGGCGGAGCGGAGCCCAGAGGGACTCGTCGGGTTCGAGCGCCATCGCCTCCTGATCGGTCAGCACGGCCGCGACCAGCGGGGTGCCCACGGGCTCGGCCACCTGCTCGGCGAGGGAACGGCCGAGGTAGAGCCGGAACTCGCCGGCGGGGACCCGGTCGGGCGCCAGCAGGCGCAGTCGGACAGGGCCCGTGGCTGCCATCAGAGCGGAGCCTCGCCGGAGTGCGAGCACGCGCGTTCCGGCATCCGCCTGCAGCGTGTCGAGCAGGCCAGGGGTGGAGCGCGCCTCACCGTCGCGGTCGGTCGCGTGTCGGGAAAGCGGCAGCCGGGATGTGAACGCAAACGACATGGTGCTCCTCGGTCTCGGACAGACTGCCGAAGTTGTGTCGAGGCGTGGCGAACAACCGCGCCGAGGGGAAGTCGACCTAACCTAGAAGGTATGGTCAGATCCCCTCTCACTCTAGCCGCGCTGGCCACTGCCGCCGTTCCCGATCTCGACGTCGTCCAGGTACGCCTGCACGGCTCCGTCGCGCGTTCCCATGAAGCCAACGGCGCGTTCGATTCCGCGCTGCTGATCGACCGCGACGACCGTGCCCTCATCATCCGGGTTCCCGCCTCGCAGGCCGCCGAGACCGAGCAGTCCGCCGACCTGGTGGCGCTGCGGGCGCTCACTGTCGGCAACCGCAGCCGCCTCCCCTTCGACGTGCCGCAGTTCGTGGGCCAGGCGCCGCTCAGCGGCACCCGGGCCGTCGTCTACGAGTTCCTGGAGGGCGATTCGTTCGGCGCGGATGCCCTCACCGGCCACGCGGGCGTGTCCGGTTCGATCGGGCGGGCCATCGCCGCGGTGCACTCCCTGCCGACCGCCTTCGTCGGCACCGCCGGACTGCCGCAGCAGAGCGCCCAGGAATGCCGCACCGGCACCATCGCCCTGATCGACCGGGCGGCCGCCACGGGCTACCTGCCCGCCGCGATCCTGCGCCGCTGGGAACAGGCCACCGACGACGACGGGCTCTGGCAGTTCGCGCCCTGCGTGGTGCACGGGTCGCTGTCGGCCGACTCCTTCCTGATCGCCGACGACTCCGTCTCCGGGGTTCTCGGCTGGTCCGCCCTGAGCGTGGGTGACCCGGCCCGCGACCTGCACTGGCTGCTCGCCTCCCGCGGGGCGGCCGGCGAAACCGCCGTCGCGTCGTATGCGTCGGCCCGCCAGGGCAACGACCCGAGGATCACGCAGCGGGCGATGCTCTATGCGGAGCTGGAACTGGCCCGCTGGCTGCTGCACGGCACGGACACCCGCAACCAGGGCATCGTCGACGACGCCGTGGCCATGCTCGACGGACTGGTGGACAACGTGCACCAGTCCACGTCGCATCCATTGTCACCGCCCACCGGCCCTGTCCTCGACGTCGCCGGGGTGGAGAGCATGCTCAAGTCCACGCCGCGCGGCATCCCCCGCCGCGACCTGGGCGGGGCCATGCACACCGACGCCTACAACCTCTCGGAGTTCGGCAGCGACTTCGAGGACGACGACGCGACCGGCTCGGGCTCGTCCTCGTCATCGTCATCGCCCGACGATGCCGCCACCGGTGCGATCGAGATCGTGGGTGACTCCGCCGTCAGCCGAACGGATGACCAGGCCCGCACCAGGTCCTCCTCGGAGTAGAGCCGGTCGGGCGCGACGAGCGTGTCGTCCGCCACGAAGTAGAACACCGCGTCGACGGTCTCCGGGTCGATGCCCTTCCAGCGTGCGTAGGCGAGCCGGTAGAGGGCCAGCTGGGTCTGCTTGAGTTCGAGGTCCGCCGCGCTCGACGGTGCCCGGCCGGTCTTCCAATCGACCACCTGGTACCCCGTCTCGGTGCGATAGACCGCGTCGAGCTTGCAGACGAAGACCTGCCCGGCCAGCACGTGGTGGATCTCGATCTCGACCTCTTCGGGCTGCCGCGCCGCCCACGGCGACTGCTCGAAGGTGCGCTGAAGCCGTTCGAGCTGCGCCTGCTCCAGCGGCTGGTTCTGATCGAGGTCGAGGTCGAACGCATCGGGGTCCTGGTCGCCGAGGTCCAGTTCGTTCTCGCCCGCGTCGATCAGGTCACCGCCCGACGCTCCGCCGGCGCGCTGCTCTACCCAGGAGTGGAACAGGGTGCCCAGCCGGGTGGCCCGGTAGGGCCGTTCGGGCATGGGCCGGCGGAGAGCGTCGGCCACCCCCACCGGGTCGTCGATGTAGTCCTTGAACCGGGACGCCGGGATGCGCGTGGGCAGCGGGGTGGTACCCGCGCCGGCGAGGCGCAGCATCCGTTCCTCGAGCAGCAGGGTGACCGCGTCGGACCACCGGGTGACGCGTTCGGTCTCGGCCTCGCCGCGCACCCGGGCGGCCGCCCCCTCGACGAGGGGCCGGCGGGTGCCGAGTGGGTCGAAGGGCCAGTGCTCCTCGGCGCCCGCGCCGGCGGCGGGCTTCTCGCCGTGCGCGCTGCTTTCCGGCAGTGCGTCGATCAGGCCGGCCTCGGCGAGCTCCTCGAGGTAGCGGCTGGGCGTGCGCACGGTGCTGCCGCCGCCCCAGTACGAGCCGGTGAGCAGCAACTCCCGCTGCGCCCGGGTCGTGGCCACATAGATCAGGCGCCGCTCCTCGTCGTCGTGGCGCGCGGCGAGCTGCTCCTTGTAGGCCTGGAATTCGGTGTCGAACGACAGGTGGGTCTCGTGCTCCTGCCAGGCCAGCTCGGGCAGCTCGGCCCGGTCGCCGCGGAACGGGTAGGGCAGCTCGCCGAACTTCAGCCAGCCGGCCCCCTCCCGGGTCTGTGCCGGCAGGCTCTTCTCGGTCAGGTTGGGGATGGCCACGTAGTCCCATTCGAGCCCCTTGGCCCCGTGGATGGTGAGCAGCTGCACGGTGCCGCTCTCGCCCGGCTCGACCCGCGGGCCCATGTCGTCGAAGGCTGCGGCCCGGCTCAGCCAGCGCAGGAAGCCGGCCAGGCTGCCGACCTCGTCGCTGGCGAGGAATGCGGAGACGGTGTCGTGGAACGCGTAGAGGTTGGCCAGACCCAGGCTGTTGGCTTCGTTGGCGACGAGTTCGACGTCGAGTAGGAGCTCCTGCTCGATCAGCCGCACGAAGTCGAGCAGCGGCAGGCCGGCCCGCGCACGCAGCCAGGCCAGCTGGCGGCCGGCGGCCCGCACCCGGGCCCGGCCGGCGTCGCTGAAGCCGGTGAGCTGCCCGTGGGTCTCGGGGGCGGCAGCCACGAAGTCGAGGGCGTCCACGAGCGAGGCACCCTCGTCGACGGCGACGGATGCCCGCATCTTCTCCTTGAGTTCCTGCGTCACCGCCTGCTGGGCCCAGTCGTGTGCCGCCAGCCAGCGCGCCACGGCCGCGAGGTGCTGCAGGTCGCGGGGGCCGACCCGGTAGCGGCCGCTGGCGAGCAGGCGCACCAGTTCGCTGCCGGCGGCGGGATCATGCACGACCCGCAGCACGCAGACCACGTCGGTGACCTCCGGGGTGGACAGCAGCCCGCCGAGACCGAGCACGTGGGCGCGCACACCGCGTTCCCGCAGCATCTCGGCGAAGAACTCCATCTCGCGCCGGGCCCGGAACAGCATCGCGCCGGTCTTCTCACTGCCCGGGGTGAGGCGTTCGGCGAACCAGTCCGCCACCACCCGGGCCTCGTCGGCGATGGTCTCCTGCATCGACGCCTCGACCCGGCCGTTCGCCTTTCCGGCCGGAACCGTGAGGGTGTCGACCTGGATGCCGTCTGGCCGGGCCCGGAGCGCGACGCTCAGCGGAGACACCAGCGTGTTTGCGGTGTCGAGCACCGTGACCGGGTTTCGCCAGGTGACGGAGAGGCTCATCGACGGCGACTCGCGGTTGGAGAGGCCGGCGAAGCTCTGCGAGAAGCCCAGCAGGTTCGCTGAACTGGCCCCGCGCCAGCCGTAGATGGACTGGTGCGGGTCGCCGACGGCCATCACCGGATGCCGGCTGAAGAGCGTGTGCAGCAGCTCGGTCTGCAGCACGGAGGTGTCCTGGTACTCGTCGAGCAGCACCACCCGGTACTGGTCGCGGTAGCGCGTGACGACCTGTTCCACCTTCTGGCAGACCTGCAGGGCGAGGGCTACCTGGTCGGAGAACTCGATCAGCCCGAGCCGGCGCTTCTCCAGGGCGTAGCGCTCGGCGAGCTCGCACAGAACGGGCAACGGCTCCACGGCCGCGAGTGACTCGGCGACCGAGGCGTACGGGATCTTCTTGCGCGGGTTGCCGTAGGGCAGGTCCCGCAGGTAGCCGAAGCCCGCGGCGAGGCCGGCCAGGTCGTGGGGCGCGGCCGGATCGCCGGGGACGAAACGCGGGGGGTTCTCGGCGAGGGAGCGGCTGAAGGCAAGCACGGCATCCGTCACCGCGTCGAGCTTCTTGCCGAAGGGCACGAGCCGGTTGTCGCCGTGCTCGATCACCACCCGCCGGGCCAGCAGCCAGGCGCTGGTCTCGCTGAGCAGCACCGACTCGGGTTCGCGCCCGAGGAGCAGCGCGTTGTCGGTGAACAGGCGGCTGGCGAACGAGTTGTAGGTCGACACGGTGGGCGCGTCGAACAGGTCGGCGGAATCGATCGTGACCGCGCCCGCCGCGGGCTCCGGCGGTTTCGGCAGCAGCCCCTCCGCGTCGAGCTGGTCGATGCGGTCACGGATGCGCTCGGACAGTTCGCCGGCTGCCTTGCGGGTGAAGGTGAGGCCGAGGATCTGATCGGGCCGGGCGTGCCCGTTCGCGAGCAGCCAGAGCACCCGGTTGGCCATGGTCTCGGTCTTGCCGCTGCCGGCGCCGGCCACCACCAGGGTGGGTGCCAGCGGCGCCTCGATCACGGCCTGCTGTTCAGGCGTCGGCGGGAACATGCCCAGCGCCGCCGCGATCTGGAGGGCCGAGATCGGGAGCAGGGCGACGGACTGGTTCATGAGCTGACCTGCTTGATGACGTGGATTCGGCAAGACCCGTGCGAGCGCGGGTCGAGGCAGTGGGAACTGATTTCGGCGAGGAAGGTGGCGCCGCCCATGCCGGCGGCGTCCCGGCCGACCCGGGTGCGGAAGGCCGCGAGCTCCTCCGGGGTGAAGGTGGGCTGGGTGGGATTACGGTAGTTCTGCTTGACGGTGCCGCTGGACACGATCAGGAGGCGTGCTCCGGCGAGCGGCATCCCGGCGGGGATGCCCTCGATCGCCCCCTCGTTGAATGCGAGCTGGTAGGCACCGAGCTGAGGATGTTCGGCCACCCCGGCGTCGCTGATCGGGTCGCCGCGACCCGTCTTCAGGTCGACGATGACCGCCCGCCCGTCGCCGAGCCGTTCGACCCGGTCGACCGTGCCGGAGAGCACGGCGCCGTCGACGTCGAGCTGGAAGGTTCCCTCCGCGCTGAGCAGGCTGCCGCCGCCGCGGTCGAAGTCGAGCAGGTAGGACGCGAGCCGGTCGGTCAGCGTGCGCGCCTCGACCTTCTGCACGCGGGACTGCCAGTCGGCGTCGAATTGCAGTTCGCCCCAGCGCGCCTCCACCCCGGCCCAGAGCGCGTCGGGGGTGCGGTCGGTGGAGTCCTCCATCACCTTGTGGATGATCGTGCCGAGGTTCGCGGCGGTGTTGGAGGTGCCGCCGCCGACCTGCCCGATCACCCAGTGCAGCGGGCAGGTCTCGAAGGCGGCCATCCGCGACGGTGAGACGCGCACCGGGGCATCGCCGGCCTCCGGGTCGTTGAGCGGGCGCACGGAGCTGGGTTCGTTCAGGCCGTACCACTGCTCGGGGGCGGCGCCGGCCACGTTCTCCCGGGCCAGCCGGGCCAGGGTCGCGGCGGCATCCGTGGCCCGGCTCACGGCCTCGTCGCCCTGGGCCGCGGTCCCCCGGGTCAGGTCGCGGCGGAGCCGGCCCACCAGTCCGCGCAGGGAGAGCGGGTAGCGGCTGATGTCACCGGGCTCCCCCGCCGTTCGCGGCGCGGGCTTCGGCAATAGCCTCAGGAAGACCGAGGGCTGGTTCTCCTCATTGTCGATGGCCGTCACCAGCAGTTCGGTGCGGGCGCGACTGGCCGCCTGGGCGAACATGCGCAGCTCATCGTGCAGCACGGCCGTGCGGGCACCGGCCTCCTCCGGGCGGCGGCCGGCGGCGAGCGCGGCCAGGTCGTCGGCTCCGAGCAGGGAACCACGGATGCGCAGGTCGGGCCAGACGTTCTCCTGCACCCCGGCGATCACGACGACGGCGAATTCGCGGCCGATCAGGCCGCTCGGGGTGGACACCACGACCGCGTCGCCGAGCGCGCGCGGGGCGAGGGTGTCCTCGGGCACGTCGGTGTCGACGAGGTGCTCGAGGAACAGGACCGGCGGGGCGGCCGGGGTGCGCTCCACATAGCGCTGCGCGGCGGAGAAGAGGGCCACCACGGCGTCGAGGTTGTGGTTGGCCTCATCGGCGACGATGCCCGTGCCTGCGGACTGTTCCTTCCACTCACGGGCGAGGCCGCTGCGCTGCCAGAGACCCCAGAGCAGTTCCTCGATCGTTGCGCCGGCCGCGTATTCCACGGCGGCGGCCCGGAGGCTTTCGCCGCAGCCGGCGGCGCGGCGGGCCGTGCGGTTGTCGATGGCGGACAGCAGGCCCGGGTTGGTGAGTGCCTCCACCAGGAGTTCGTCGGCGGAGCGGTTGCGGTCGGCGTTCAGCTCCTGCAGGCGCAGCGCCGCACGCAGGCGCCGCAGGGTGATCGGGTCGAGGCCGCCGAGCGGGCCGCGGAGCAGCAGGGTCGCCTCCTCTGGCCCGAGCGGCTTGCGGCCCAGAGTCACCTCGAGCGCGAGGATGAAGGCCCGCACGGCGAAGTCGTCGCGCAGCGCGGTCTGCGCGCTCGACGCCTGGGTGGGCACCTCGAGCGCGGCGAGGCCCTTGGACAGGGAGGGCACGAGCGAGCCGCTGCGTACGACGACGGCCATCTCCCCCCACGGGATGCCGCCGAGCACGTGCCGTTCCCGCAGTCGGCGGGCGATCACGGCCAGCTGGTCGGCGGGGCTGTCCGCGAGCATGGCCTGCACGGGGTTCGGCTCCTGCAGAGGCTCGGCGGGCGCCACCGGTCGGGCAGGCTCGGCGACCGGAACGCTGGCGGCGAACCGCTGGGTGCCGGCGGACGCGGCCCCGATGCGGTGAGTGATCCCCCGCACCACCCCGCGGATAGCCGCGTCGTGCCGGTACACCGTGTCGAGCACGAGGGTCGGCAGCACGGTGCCGGAGAGGTACGTGCCCAGCCGGCCGAGGGCATCCGGGTGGGCGCCGTGGAACGAGCCGGTGCTGATGTCGGGGTCGCCGAACGCGATGACTCCCACGCCGCGTGCCGCGAACTGCGCGAGCAGGGTCAGGTTGGCCTGGGTGAGTTCCTGCGCGTCGTCGAGCACGATCAGGCGCAGGCCGCCGAGGGAGCCGAGCGCCGCGGAACCGGCCGGCGCCCCGGCCACGACGGCCGCGGCGAACTGGGCCAGTTCGGTGGAGTCGTACTGGCCGGGCCGGGACTGGTCCTTCACGTCTTCGTAGCCGCGGATGAACTCGGCCGCGGCCACCCATTCCGGGCGCTGCTCGCTGCGGCCGAGGTCGAGGAGCGCTTGCGGGGTCACGCCGTATTCGACCGCGCGCATCATCAGGTCGCGCAGCTGGGTGCGGAACCCGCGCAGGCTGCGCACGTCGGCGCCGAGGGTGTCGGGCCAGTCCGGTGCGGTGCGCTGAAGCGGAGCCTGCGCCTCGCCCTGCGCGGCCTCGGCCTGGTCCTGCCGGTGCCCCTCGAGCAGCTCGGCGATGATCTGGTCCTGTTCGCCGCCGGTGAGCAGGGTGGGTGCCGGGCCACCCGCGCGGGCCACGGCATCCCGCACGATCTGGAACGCGACCGAATTCGCGGTGCGGGCCAGCGGCCCGTTGGTGGGCACGCCGAGCCGCAGTGCGAGCCGGTCACGGAGGGCCGTCGCGCCCGTACGGGTCGGCACGAGCACCAGAACCTCGCTGGGCGAATACCCCTGGCCGAGGACGCACTCGGCGACGAGTTCCACCAGCGTGGTGGTCTTGCCGGTGCCGGGGGCGCCGATCACGGCGCCGCTGACTCCCGCCGCGGGGTGGCGGGTCCCGACGGTCAGGGGCGGCTCTGCGACCAGCGCCAGAACGGCGCGCTGCGAGTCGTCGAGGACCACCGAATCGGGGTCGGTACGGAGCGGGATTCCCAGGGTTGTCACGTTTTCAAAGCTACCGGGTTGCGCCGACAGTGAACGGTGTCGGGCCGGTGCACGGTTCTGTCGTAATCTGGGCGCTTAGGCAACGAAAGGCGCATCTGGTGGATATCCGCATTGGCATCTTCAATTCTCCCCGTGAGATTGGCTTCGAGACTTCACAGCCCGCTAACGAGGTCGAGGAGACGGTTGCTGCCGCCCTCGCCGGGCAGAGCGGGTACCTGAAGCTCTCCGACAGCAAGGGCAAGGTCTACATCGTTCCGACCGTCGGGCTCGCGTACGTGGAGCTGGGCTCCGAGGAGTCCCGCCGCGTCGGCTTCGTCGCCTAAGCAACCGTGGAACTCCTCTTCATCGCCCTCGGCGGTGCGGTTCTGGGGATCGCCGCGCGGTATGCCCTGCCGGGCCGCATGACGCACGGCGCGGTCCTCGTGCCGGCCATCGGCACGGCGGTCGCGTCCACCGTCTGGGTGGCGCTGACCTGGCTCGGTCTGCCCTGGAATGAAGGCTGGATCTGGTGGGTCACCCTCGGGGTGACCGCGTTGGCATCCGTTGCCGCCGACCTGGCCCTGGTGCGCACGCGCACCGCAGGTGACGAGCGGATGCTGCACACCCTGCTGCGCGACGGGCACCCGACCGGCGCCTGACGGTGACCCCCGAAGGCGGCCGGTGCTTCGGCGCCGGCCGCCTTTTCGGCATGCCCGAGGGGATGTCCAGCGCAGCGAAGCGGGCAGGGCAGGCGGGCGAACGGGTCAGGCTGTCAGGCCGCCAGGCGGTCAGGCCGCCAGGCGGTCAGGCGGTCAGGCCGAGCCCGTCCATGCGCCGCGTGTGCGCGGCGATGAGCTCGGTGAACACCGGTTCGATCCGGGACTCGTCGGCGGTGATGCCCTCCATCGGCAGGGCCGAGCGGGCGACCAGCAGGGTGTCCCCGACCAGGCGGCGTCCCCACAGGGCCAGGTGCGACCCGAGCGCGGGCGCGGCGCCGATGGCGGCCTTCAGATGGGTGACGAGAACCTCGGTTCCGGCGTCCTGGCCGAGCAGGTGCGCCACCCGCGGGCCCACGTCGCCGGGCAGCCCGTCGGACAGCCGGATGAAGAAGTCGTCGAGCAACCCCCCGGCGAGATAGCAGCTGAGCAGGAGCTCGTACCAGTCGGCGCCGGCCGTCTGCCCGCGGAACGTGTCGAGGCGGGGCGCGAACGGCTCCATCACCTCGGACGGCTCACCGCCGCGGCGACGGATCTCGGCCACGAGCCCCTGGTGCTTGGCGAGGGCCCGGCCGGCGGCGACGCTCAGCTGCTCCTTCGCGGTGAGGTCCGGAGACAACGAGATGGCCAGGGCAAGGTTCTCGAACATGCCGAGTTGGAAGTAGGCCGCCTGGCCGAGGTAGGGCAGCAGCTCCGGGGTGAAGCCGGCAATGTCGACTTTCGTGGTCGACTGACGTACCCGCCGCGTCGGTTGCCGGGGTGCCTCCACGCGCTTCCCGCGCCGATCAGTCCACATGATCACACGCTCAGCTTAGGACAGTGCCGCGCCCGCACCGCGGGTTCCGGCCCCGCCGGCGCGAATCGGCACGCCGCGGTGCGGTATAAGAGACTTCCCAGGGCCGCCCGATAAGGTGGGACCACGCCATCGGCATGGATCGGTGGTTAGGTGCCCGAAGCAAAAGACGGGCGCATCCCGCTTCCAGCTAATGACAAGGCAATAATTCGTGACTTTCTCCGAACTCAATATCGACCAGGACATGGTTCAGGCTCTCGCTGATAAAGGCATCATCGAGCCCTTCCCCATCCAGGTGCAGACCATCCCCCTCGCCCTGAGCGGCCAGGACATCATCGGCCAGGCCAAGACCGGCACCGGCAAGACCCTCGGCTTCGGCCTTCCGATCATCCAGCGCCTCGGGCTCGATCCCGCGCCGGGCGTGCAGGTTCTCGTCGTCGTTCCGACCCGCGAGCTGTGCGTGCAGGTCTCCGAAGACCTCGAGATGGCCTCGAGCAACCGCAACACCAAGGTCGTCTCCATCTACGGCGGCAAGGCCTACGAGGGCCAGATCGAGGCTCTCAAGGCCGGCGCGCAGATCGTCGTCGGCACCCCCGGCCGTCTTCTCGACCTCGCGAGCCAGCGCCTGCTCAGCCTCGCCAACGTGAGCGAGATGGTGCTCGACGAAGCCGACAAGATGCTCGACCTCGGTTTCCTCGCCGACATCGAGAAGCTGTTCTCGCAGACGCCGTCCACCCGCCACACCATGCTGTTCTCGGCCACGATGCCGGGCCCGATCGTCGCCCTGGCGCGCCGGTTCATGAACCGCCCGATCCACATCCGGGCGACCGACCCCGACGAGGGTCTGATGCAGGCCAACATCGAGCACCTCGTCTACCGCGCTCACAACATGGACAAGGACGAGGTGATCGGCCGCATCCTGATGGCCGACGGCCGCGGCAAGACCGTGATCTTCACCCGCACCAAGCGCGCCGCCGCCAAGCTGGTCGAGGAACTCGGCGACCGCGGGTTCAACGCCACGGCCGTGCACGGCGACCTCAACCAGGAACAGCGCGAACGCGCCATGGCCTCGTTCAAGGCCGGCAAGAAGGACATCCTGATCGCCACGGATGTCGCCGCGCGCGGCATCGACGTCGACGACGTCACCCACGTGATCAACCACACCATCCCCGAGGACGAGAAGGCGTACCTGCACCGCGTGGGACGCACCGGCCGCGCGGGCAAGACCGGGATCGCGGTCACGTTCGTCGACTGGGACGACATGCACAAGTGGACGCTGATCAACAACGCGCTGGACTTCGGGACGCCGGTTCCAATGGAGACCTACTCGTCGTCGCCGCACCTCTACACCGACTTGAACATCCCGGCCGGGTCGAAGGGTCGCCTCCGCGCGTCGCCGATCCGCGAGACCGCCGCCTCGGCCGCCCGCACGGGTGGCGCAGGCCGGTCCGGCGGGGGCCGCACGGGTGGCGACTCCGCGCGGTCCGGCTCCGGCCGGTCCGGTGCCGGCCACTCCGGTGCC